>JBOGUK010000061.1:0-6590 GCA_050695915.1 Anaerolineales bacterium | reverse complement strand
GGCATCTTCCCCGTCCTGTTTGAGCTTGTCCAGCACGGCGCGAGCATTGATCAACGCCACGCCGCCGCCGGGCACGATACCTTCCTCGATGGCCGCACGCGTAGCCGAAACTGCATCTTCCACGCGGTGCTTCTTTTCTTTGAGCTCGGTCTCGGTAGCCGCGCCGACGCGAATGATGGCGACGCCGCCGGAAAGCTTGGCGAGGCGCTCATCGAGTTTTTCCTTGTCGTAATCGCTGGTGCTATTTTCCTTTTCGACGCGGATCTCTTCGATGCGGCCCTTGATTGCTTTCTCGTCGCCTTTGCCACCGATGACGGTCGTGTTGTCTTTATCGACAACTACCTTTTCCGCCTTGCCGAGATCTTCCAAAGTGGCAGTCTCCAGTTTGCGGCCGACTTCTTCGGAAATCACGGTTCCACCGGTGAGCACGGCGATATCGCCGAGCATGGCCTTTCGGCGATCACCAAAACCGGGCGCCTTGACGGCTACCACGTTCAGCATGCCGCGTAACTTGTTGAGCACCAGCGTGGCCAGGGCTTCGCCATCCACATCTTCGGCGATCACAAGCAGATTGCGTTTGCCGGTCTGCACGAGTTTCTCGAGCAGCGGAACCATATCCTGAGCCGCTGAAATCTTTTTGTCATGGATAAGGACCTGCACATCTTCGATCATCGCTTGCATGTTTTCCGGGCTGGTAACGAAATAAGCGGATAGGTAACCGCGATCGAATTGCATACCCTCTACGTACTCAGTTTCGAATTGCAGGCCTTGCGAATCTTCAACCGTGATCACGCCGTCGTTCCCAACCTTGTCGAACACATCTGCGATCAATTCGCCGATTTCGCGATCTTGCGCGGAAACGGAGGCTACGTTGGCGATTTCTTCTTTCGTCTTCAGCTCGATGGCTTTCTTAGTAATTTCATCGGCCACGGCTTTAGTAGCGGCCTCGATGCCGCGCTTGAGCAGCATTGGGTTGGCGCCGGCGGCCAGGTTCTTCATGCCATCGGTGACGATGGCATGGGCCAGGAGGGTCGACGTGGTGGTCCCGTCGCCGGCGATGTCATTCGTCTTGGATGCAGCTTCCTTGAGAAGCTGGGCGCCCATGTTCTCGTAGGGATCTTCGAGTTCAATTTCCTTCGCCACGGTCACGCCGTCGTGTGTGATCGTCGGGGCGCCGAACTTTCGGTCCAAAGCCACATTGCGCCCTTTGGGGCCCAGTGTGGTGACCACCGCTTCGGCAACGGCGTCGACGCCGCGCAACAAATGACGGCGGGCGTCTTCAGAAAATGCGAGTTGCTTTGCCATATGATCTGTTCTCCAGTTCCAAGATTACGATTTACGATTACTTTGTGACAACTGCCAGCAGGTCCGAATGGCGCAGGATTAATATTTTTTTGCCATCCATCTTGACTTCCGTGCCAGAATACTTGGCAAACAGCACCGTATCACCATCTTTCACTTCCATGGTGATGGGTTTGCCATGCTCGTCGTTGCCACCGGGACCCACTGCGAGGACCTTGCCGCGCTGCGGCTTTTCCTTCGCGGTCTCAGGGAGGACGATGCCACCCGCGGTGACCTCCTCATCTTCGATGGGCTCCACGACGACGCGGTCGGCGAGCGGTTTGAGAGAAATTGCCATACCAATGCCTCCTACAGGATTGTTCTACGAGATTTGTCTAACAACTGCCAAACAAGATATTAGCACTCGTGGGTACTGAGTGCTAACCAGTAAAATAATACCACCCTTAAAAATGGAGTCAAGAGCTTTTTTCAGAATTCTTACGAAAATCTGATACGGGCGTTCCCCTAGTTCCTGGCAGCCAGGTTTTCACAAACCTGGTAACCTTCCCGAACAATAGCGAGGACTACGGCATCGCCGGAGGCAAATTCTTCGACCTGTCCGAGGACTGGATACGCTCTTTCACAATGGTCAAGGGCCGCAAGGACCGAGCCATAAATGTAGTAATAGATGAGTGTATTGTTATCCAGGGGAAGCCCGCCAACATTCACCTGCCAACGCTCTTCGCTGGCTTCTGAGATTTCCGCCGCTGAGCAGCCCCCGACAGCACATTGCAGGACCGGGATTGAGCCTTCGTAATTGCGGGAACGGAAATAAATGATGCCTAGCTGACCATAAAGGTCAGCGTCCGTGGGGTCGATGTCAATAGCTTTCTCGGCGTTCAATGCCGCGGCAAAAAATTCACCCATGCGCGTATACGTCTTGGCGATGGCGACATAGGGAAGCGGGTCCTCAATCCCCAACACCTCGTTAATGGTGGCCGCCCGATCAAAATATTCCAGGGCCTGATCGTGCAGGCCCAGCTGCCGATAGTTCTGCCCGATCGAGATGTAGAGAAACGTCAAATTGGGCGCTAGGTCTGCCGCGAGCTTGTACTGCTCAATAGCGGCTGCGTACTCTGCACTTGCTTCCAGAACATAGGCATAGACGCGACGAGTATCCATCGAGTTGGGCTCGAGGGAGACGGCCAATTCGGCCTTTTGAAAGGCCTGGGTAAACTGCTGCTGGTCCGCAAGGATTTCAGCCTGATACGCCTGCGCCAAAACATTTCGATTGTCATATTGGACGGCCAGAATGGCTTCTGTCGTGGCCTCGGCAAGGAAGGCCTGCCTCTCATCCGTAGTGCCTGCAGCGCCTGCGCTCCAATCCAAAACAAACGAGCGCACAGCATGCACCATGCTGTCCTCCGGCGCAAGTGCAACCGCGCGGTCGATGCTTTCCAACGCATCTTCGAGGCGGGCCCGTTTGCGATCCTGGGTAAGCAGACTTGAGGAATACGTTTGTATGCGCGCTAGCTGCGTCCAGCCGACATACTCATTGGGATTTTCCCTGAGCGCGTCTTGATAGGCCGCGATGGCGTCGTCGAGATTGCCCGCCTCGAAAAAAGCGGTGCCTTCTTCCCGATACGAAGTTGCACTGCGCGTAGAGGTTGGCGTTGGCATGAACAGAGGTTGGATGTCACCTCGATCAACGCCTCTCAAGGTATTCAAACCCGCAAGAATCAAAAAACCCCATAACAGCATCCGATAAGGATTCGAATGGGCGCCGGGGTCGCGAAACAGTGTTTTTTTTCTTTGCGGGACGCGCATGCCTACTCGACCATGTCGTCCATCTCGTCCCCCGTTGGGGTTACGGCGGGAATAACAGGCTCAAGCGTTATCAACAGTGGATTTTCAGAGGTGCCTTCGCAAATGGCCACTATTTCCTGCGCATTGAACAACGCATCTTCATCCTCCGGGACACTGGCGATCATAGCTTGCGAAATTGGTAGCGCTTCCGGACAGCGACCCACCCTTGCCAGCAGCAAACCATACATTTGGTAATACACCGACACAATGCCGTACTCAAGGGGGAGACCTTGCACAACAACGCCTTCCGTTGTCGTGCCGCCACGAATGGCGAGGGTGAAAGCCTGAAGGGCTTCCAGCGGCTGCTGATTGCGATAGTAAGCCATGCCAAGATTTCCATGGCGGAATGGATTGGACGGATCATCAGATACGGCCTGGCGCATGCTCTGCACCGCTTTGCCGAATTCGCCCGTGGTGATGTAGATCTGTCCCATATAGGTATCGGGCAAAGGATTGGTTGGGTTGAGTGAGTCGGCTGTGATGAACTCGTTGATGGCGGCATCATACCGATCCATGGCGCGATAAACGCGGCCCAAGGCGAGATGCAGATCGGCAATGCGGTCGTTGATGGCGAGAGCCTGTTCATATTGGAAAGCCGCCTCTTCGTAGTTCCCGGTTAGCTCCAGCACATACCCACGGGCGCGGCGCACTTCGAGCAATGCACCGTTGAGATCAACGGCAATTCGAGATTCCTGTCCCGCCAATTCGTATTCTTCGAGATCGGCGAGCACTTCAGCATAGAATGCATGACCCAGCGCAGAGTTCGGGTCCAGGAGCAGGGCGCGCTCGACGGTCGCCCGTGCCCCTGCGCGGTCGCCGAGGAAATTCAGCGCCCAACCGAGAATGGCCTGCGCGGTTGGATTGTCCGGGCTCAGCAGCAGGGCGTTGCTGACGCTGGTTTGTGCAGCCTCGTAACGACCGGCAAGAACTTGTATGCGGGCGAGTTCGATATATATAGAAGGATTATCAGGGTCTACGAGAACAGCTTGCTGGTATGCCTCGATGGCCTGCAGCAGGTTCCCCTCGGCGAAGAGAGATGCCGCTGAGTTCAGATACGACTCGGGGTCCAGTGTAGGCGTGACCGTTGGCGCTTGGGGGATGGGGATTGTGGGGGCTACGTATTGGTTGAAATAGAGGCTGGCTAAAATGAGCATGACCAGCAGCCCAATAAACGCCGGGTTCGACCGGCGTTTTCGGCGCTGCCGCTGCATGTGCCAACGGCTGCCGCGTAGATACATGTAAAGATTCTACCGTTGTGCAAAAATTGGCGTCAAGAAAATGCATGAGAGCCCGATGAATACGGGTCGACGGGTTCAAATCCAAACCAAATATAAACCTGCCTCCGTCCCAGATTAGAATACGTCATTAATGCGTTTTGACGTTTTCACGCTTTTTCCCGGACTGTTCCCGGCCTATTTGGAAACAAGCATCCTCGGGCGCGCCCGGCAGGCGGGTTTGCTGGAAGTGCAGGTACATAACATCCGCGACCACGCCACCGACAAACACCAGGTGACGGACGACCAGCCTTACGGCGGCGGCGGCGGCATGGTGATGAAACCCGAGCCGATATTCGCCGCCCTCGAATCGGTGTTGGGGACGCAGCCTACCGTTCCAGTGATCCTGCTCACGCCCCAGGGACGAGTGTTCAACCAAAGCGTGGCCCGTGATCTCGGTGCGCATGAACTAATCGCGCTCATTTGCGGCCGCTACGAAGGCGTGGACGAGCGCGTTCGTGAGCATTTGGCGACAGACGAAATCTCCATCGGAGATTTCGTGCTGACGGGAGGGGAATTACCGGCGCTCATCCTAATCGACGCGGTGGCCAGGTTGCTGCCGGGCGCTCTTGGCGATCCCGAAGGCGCGGTGACCGATTCGCATGCGAGCGGCCTGCTGGAGCATCCGCATTACACCCGGCCGCAGAATTTCCGCGGCTGGGAAGTGCCAGAGATCTTGCTTTCCGGAGACCATGCGAAGATCGCCGCCTGGCGGCGCCAACAGTCGCTGTTACGAACGGCAAAGCAAAGGCCCGATTTGCTGCGGCAGATGGAGCTGAGCAAGGCGGACCAAAAGCTGC
The DNA here is from genome assembly GCA_050695915.1 of Anaerolineales bacterium. Lineage (GTDB taxonomy): Bacteria > Chloroflexota > Anaerolineae > Anaerolineales > UBA11579 > JAMCZK01. The sequence goes on along the minus strand of JBOGUK010000061.1, from coordinate 1,369 downwards.
TGGAGGAAGCGCAGTGGGACGAGCGTTAAGCGCCCCGCAGTACAACTGCGGGGCATCGTTTTTTTTCTGTTTGCAATTGTATGGCGGCGAAATCACGGCAATTCAATTGGCCCGGCGGCCAGGCCAATCCAATCTTCAATTTGGACTTTATCGAGGACGTGCAAGTTTGCAGCTTCAACTGCTTGAAGAACGCTTCCTTCCTGTTCAGCAAGAATTCCGGACAAGATCAATGATCCGCCTGGCTTAAGCAACTGGGCTAGGCCTTTATCTAAAAGGCGCGAGAGGACAGGCGCGAGTATGTTGGCGACCACGATGTCGGCGTGGCGTAAGGAAAATTCACCTTCAAGCAACTCGGCGACTGAGCCCTGCCCGATTTCGATTTGGACGTCGTTGAGGCCGGCGTTGTGGCGGGCGTTCTCGAGAGCCTGGGCGTCGATGTCCACGGCGACCACAGGTGCGGCGCCGAGTTTGGCGGCGGCGATGGCCAGGATGGCGGAGCCGCAGCCGACGTCTATCAACGAGTCGCCGGGCTTTACGTATTTCTCAAGGAGCTGCAGGATCAGCTGGGTTGTTGGATGTACGCCGGTGCCGAAGGCCATGCCGGGTTCGATGCAGATGGGGATGCGGTCGCCCGGTGGCGGAGGCATCCAGGCGGGCAGGATGAGCAGGTGCTCGCCAACCTCCAGCGGGCGGTAGTGCTGTTTCCAGGCTTCCATCCAGTTTTGGCTGTGGATGGTTTCGTAGGTCGGCTGCGGGACGGGTTGGATCATAGAGAGGTAGCGGAGACCTTGTTCGATCTGTAAGCGGGTGGTTTCCAGTTGCTCGTCGACGGGGATGTAGCCTGTGACGCGAAGGGGTCCCACTGCACGCCCTTCGTCTTCAAGTGAGGCTTCCACGGCGGTGCTTTCGATGGCGATGCCGCCGGGGATGTGGCGGGCGAGCACTTCGGAGACGGCTTCGGCGAGCTCCGGGTCGACGACGAGTGAGATGCGCAGCCAGGAAGAGGGATTTTGAGGCATGGGTGGCGCAGTATAGCAAAGCATTGCTGATTGCTGATTTCTGATTTAGATTTGTGATTTGCGCCATGTATGCCCCTCTGGGGCCGTAAATGTTGTTTGTTCGAGGGGTGGGGGGCCGGCACACGTCCCGCAAACATCTTATGAATAAGCTGGAATGGTTGGGTACCATTGCAGTCGGATGCGGCACTGGGGGACAAGATTGACAAACCATTTCTGATCCCTTCCTTCGCATTCGCTCAGGGCAGGCTTTACAAGACATTGCTGATGGCTGATTTCTGATTGCTGATCGTTGATCCAATGACATTTTCATCCGTAGCCTCTGTTCTCGCAAAGATGTTGTTTGTTTTAGG
>JBOGUK010000060.1:0-14460 GCA_050695915.1 Anaerolineales bacterium | reverse complement strand
CCCTTTGTTTGCTTCGAGATCTAATGTTACGATTTCCACATTCAATCTCCCCTTATCCGCACAAAATTCTTGATTACCGTCTTGGAAGGAAATGCCAGTTTGGGAACCTGTCCTAACCCCGATCCTAGTTCCTGCGGCGATACCGATAAACGCCGCCAGACTTAATATCAAAACAAAGCGCAGTATTGAAATCTTCCGACTCAATCGTTGATTCTTACTACGCATAAGGCCCCTCGCTTTTTACAAACCGCAAACCATTGGATGACTAGACTAGATATTACAATACTTCGGTATCATTTTTCCGGACGGTTTTGTTGGCTTTCAATGCTGTCAGTGCTTGCTCGGCATCTGCTCTCTATCCTGATCCTCCCCTTCACCGTGGTCGTAGCTTTACCTGCCATTCTGCGCGCAACATTCATCGAAAGCGACACGAATTGGTCCGCCGCGCCAGGGTTAGCCTGGCTGGGGATGCTGCTGGGCATTCTCTTTTTCCTGGCAGGGTTGGCGCTGTTCGCCTGGTGCGTACGCTTGTTCGCAAGCGTTGGCCGCGGCACGCTGGCGCCCTGGGACCCAACGCAAAACATGGTCACCAGCGGGCCCTACGCCCACGTGCGCAATCCGATGATCAGCGCCGTATTGGCAATGCTATTTGGTGAAGCATTGTTCTTCGGCTCAACCACGCTCGCCATCTGGGCGTTGATCTTCTTTCTCATCAACCATTTTTATTTCATTGTCTCAGAAGAGCCAGGCTTGGAAAAGCGCTTCGGCCGGCAATATTTGGACTACAAAGCCAGCGTGCCGCGCTGGATTCCGCGAATTAGAAACTAACAACGGTCTACTATATATGCATCGGTAGGGGCGAGGTCACCTCGCCCTGCCAATGAGGGCGGGGAGAGAACCCCGCCCTACAAGAGGCACTGGACTTTGGTTATTTCGCTGTGGCGGGGACCGCAACTTTCTGGCGGCGGTAGACCACCAGGATATTTCCAGCGATCACTAACACAACTCCAAAGAACTGCAGGCTATTGAATCGAAGTCCCTCGAAGAACGCGGAGAGGACCAGCGCGATGACGGGAATGATGACGGCGATGTACGAGGAACGATCGGGACCGATGCGTCCGAGCAGCGTGAGATAGCTGACGAAGGAGATCACCGAGCCGAAGATGGCCAGATACAGCAGGGAAACAATGTAACTAACCGATGTATCGAACACCAGCGTGGTTCCGCTGATCAGCGCATAGAGGAGAGTCAGCAGCGTGCCGTACAGCATCCCGTAAGCAACCGTTTGCACCACCGGAAGCTGGTTGCGTTGGTTGCGTGCCGCGACAATGTTGCCCAATGCCGCAGAAATTGCGGACAGCAACGCAAACAGGAACCCCAGCGTGCGGCTCCCCTCAAGCGCAAAGTCAGTGAGTTCGGGCAGGAAGATTATTCCAAGTCCAATAATGCCCACCAGCGAACCAAATACCACCGCGCCATGCAGCTTCGTTCGCAGAAATATCGCGGAGAAAAATACCGTGAAGAGCGTGGCCGTCGAAAAGACAACGGCCACCAGGCCGCTGGTGACGAAGACCTCAGCAAAATACACAAGCACATAATTCAGGGAGAAAAGCAGGAATCCTTCCAGCGCGATGAAGGCATGCTGCTTCGCCGTGAAACGCAGAGGCAAGCCGCGCAGCCTGGCGAAGCCGAAGAGCAGCGCCGACGCCAGCCCAAAGCGATACACGACTGACATTTCCGGAGGGACGACTCCGAGCTGGAATGTGATCGCCAGCCAGGTGGATCCCCAGATCAGTGTGGCAATTAGGTAGAGCAGGCTGCTTGGCATCGAAGCTCCTTATTCCGAAATCCAGATGTGGGGTTGGGCAAAAAACTTACTTCGCGTTTGTGTCAGCTTGATGGATGCCGAAAAGGTTACCCTCCGTATCCTTGCAGTAGGCTTGCCACCCAACGCCCGGAATTGCGTGCAGCGCATTCACCACAGTGCCGCCGTGTTTTTCCACCGCGGCGACCGCCGCCTTTGCATCCGGCACCTCAATGGTATTCGTAGTGCCTTCGTCGGGAGAAGTGCGCTTGCCAAAACCGCCATTTATCCCAGGCTCGCTTTCCCCTGTGGTTACGAGCCAATATTCCGTGGGCCTTCCCATTTTTGCGTTTTCCATCCGAATACATCAGTGTAAAACTTGGCCATGCGCTCCGGATTTTCACCCACCATTTCAAAGTGAACAGGTCTATTCATAATTTTCTCCAAGGCTGAGATTTTTTGAATTCTAACAGAGCCGAGACCGCCCTTTTCGTAATTCGTTTTTCCGCATGGAAGCCACCCAGCGTTTCATAAATTCGTCGACGAAAAACGGAAAATAACGATTGATAAATGCGGGTACGCCGTAAAGGCGCCCGAGCATCAATTCGCGCCGCGGATGCAGGATCAGGTGAGGATCCTCCGGGCTGAGATTTTCGATCCACCCATAACTCCCCCATCCGCCGATATTCAAAAGAACATCCACTCGACCGTATTTCTTGATCGTTTTCTCCACCAGGTTTTTCGATCTGGCTCAGAGTAGTAAGGTCGATTTGAACAACGAGAACGTCTTCGGCATCGTTCGACAGTTCTTTGGCGATCTTTTCCAATCACCCCAGCCGTCGGGCAGCGATCACCACGACTGCCCCACCTTTGGCCATCTCGTAAGCCGTCGCCTCACCTATTCCCGAGGAGGCGCCCGTAACAATGATGACTTTATCGGATGACTTTATCAGCAAGGTCGCGTTTCACAATGCGTATAACGGTTCAAAATAGAGGAAAACACCAATTTGGCCGATGTCAATTTGTGTGCATTTTTGCACAATCTATTGCAATTTTGAAACCTTTTGCGTAACGTCAAAATGAGCGGGGGGTTAAAAGGAGTGAGCGGCGATTGCCGCAAAATTCACTTTTTCTCAAAGGAGAGAACAGATGGATATGGACACAATTGGTATGTGGGCGTGGCGCATCGGCCTTGCCCTCCTCGTGCTCTGGGGCCTTTTGGGTGGACTAGGAGTTGCCCTGGATATCCCCATAGTGGCTGAATTGGCTACGCTGTTGGCCTTCGTGGGCGGCATCCTGTACCTGGGCAAAATGGAGGACAAGACCGGTTTCTTCGTCGCCGCCCTAGCCCTCGGTGCATTTTCCGCGGGCGCCGGCATGCTGTTTGTCGACATCCTCGGCAACCTGGTAGCCGGAATTTTGGGTGGCGCAGCCGTTGGGGCCGGAGCTGGAGCTGCAGGTGCTCTGGTCATGGTCGTCTGGGGCTGGCTCATGCCCAAGATGTAGTTCGTAGCTATCAACAGATATTCATAACAAAAGAACGAGGCTGGCGATCGCCAGCCTCGTTCTTTTTCTCTTCTTCAGGTGACAGGCACTTTCGCCAGATTTCAGTAGCAAAGTCCGGGCAAGTGCCTGTCACCTTAAAATTCCTTACAGGAAAGATGGCCGCGTGGGCCTCGGTTTCGGCTTGAAACCGGAAAGCTTGCGCTGCGCTTTGCGGATCGCTTTTTGTTTTTCGATGCGACGCTGCTCGCTGGTCGAGATATACCAGCGTTTTTTGCGCACCGTGCTAAGCACTTTGCTGCGCGCCACCTTCTTGCGGAAGCGCTTCAGCAGGGACTGCTGCGATTCTCCGGGCCGGAGAACAACCTTTGGCAAAACCACACCACCTTTCTTTTTTGGATTCTGTTGCCGCCCTACACAAACAGCTTCCTGAGATTAGCAGGAAGCCAGGATTTATTAAGGGCAGTTAAGCAGGAACATTATAACACCTCATTTTTCAGTTATCACAACCTTGCGTTAAGGTCGTTATCCAGAATAAGAAAGAATTCCATGGAGGTTGTGATGGATAAGCGCGAGATCTACAAGGAAAAGGCTCAAGCGAAGCTGGACATGCTGAATGCCCGTATCGATATGCTGAGAGCCGGCGCCCAGGATCGGGCCGCGGATGCAAAACTGAATCTCAGCGGTCAGATCGACGTACTTAATAATAAGCGCGAGGACCTTGAATCGCGAATGCGCCAGCTGCAACAGGCCGGCGAAGAAGCGATCGAGGAAATCGGAAAAGGGCTGGATCTAGCCCTCGACGATGTTCAGCACGCCTTGGATCGAGCCGGCGAGGCTCTCGAAAAGGTCGCGTAAGACCAACGCAAGCAATTACCAGCCAGGACGGCTAAACCGTCCTGTATTTTGGCGCGTGCGAGGCTTATAATCGCCGTGTGACCAACAAAGAACTGGCCGAAACCTTTACTCTTGTTGCGGCATTGCTTGAGATCAAAGGGGAAGTCATTTACAAAACCCTTGCCTACCGAAAGGCGGCCGAGAGTTTCGGCAATCTGGGGCGGGACGTAAACGATATCTGGAAGCAAGGCGGGCAAAAGGCCCTGCAGGATATTCCCGGCGTAGGCAACGCAATTGCTGAAAAGACAGAAGAACTTCTTGAGACTGGCAAACTCGAATACCTGGAAAAATTGAAAAAGGAAGTTCCGCCGGAGCTGGCGGAACTTTTGCGTATCCCGGATCTTGGCCCGAAGAAAGTGGGAATGTTCTACAAAAAGTTCGGGATCACCACCATGGATCAATTGAAAAAAGCCGCTGAGGAAGGCAAGCTGCGCGACTTGCCTGGCATGGGCGAAAAATCCGAGGCCAAGATCCTGGCCGGCATTGCCGCACTGGACCGCCGCAGCGGGCGGCTGCCACTGGGCACAGTATTGCCGTTCGCTAAAGAGTTACTATCCACGATGCGTAAGGTTCCGGGCGTCAAAGCTGCCGAGCTTGGCGGCAGCCTGCGGCGCATGCGCGCAACAATTGGCGATATCGACGTCCTGGTGGCGACTACAGATCCCGACAAGGTGACGAAAGCCTTCACCGAAGCCCAGAATGTCGAGCGCGTCACCAGCAAAGGCACGGTGAAATCTGGCGTGGAATATTACAACGGGATGCGCGCCCAGCTTTGGGTGCACGAGCCGAAGCGATTCGGCACGGCGCTGCAATACGCCACGGGTTCCAAGGAGCACAACGTGCGCTTGCGCGAAATGGCCCTGGATAAAAAATTGTCGCTATCGGATCAGGCGTTCTTGCGCGAAGACGAAACTGAGATGCTTTGCAGCACTGAGGAAGAGGTCTACGAAATCCTGGGGATGCCTTGGATCCCTCCCGAGATTCGTGAAGATACCGGCGAAATTCAGGCCGCCCTGGCAAATAAACTTCCCAGGCTGATCGAAGTAAAAAACATCCGCGCCGAGTTCCATTCGCATACCACCTCGAGCGATGGGCAGACGGGCATCCAGGAGCTCGCGGAGGCGGCCAAAATGGCTGGATACAAAGTGCTGGCCATCACGGATCATTCACCCAGCATTGGACTCGTCAACGGACTGAATGTCGAGCGCCTGCGAGAGCAGCGCAAAGAAATCGAGAAGGTGCGCAAGAAATTAGGGGATGATCTTTTGCTTCTGCACGGCGCCGAAGTGGAAATCAAGGCGGACGGGAGCCTCGATTATCCTGATGATGTCCTGAAATGGCTCGATATCGTCGTGGCTTCGCTGCACGTAAGTATCCGGCAGCCGCGCGCCCAGGCAACCAAGCGGCTGTTGAGTGCGATCAACAACCCGCACGTGGACATCATCGGTCATCCCAGCAACCGCAAGCTGCCGGACCGCGAAGGCGCGGATTTGGACTGGGACGCCGTCTTGAAGGCCGCAGCCGAAACAGGGACGGCACTCGAAATCAACGCCAACCCGCGGCGGCTGGACCTGGACGACGTGCAAACCCGGCGCGCAGTGGACATGGGCATCAAACTGGCTATCAATACCGATGCCCACCACCCGGACCATTTCGAATTCCTCACCTATGGGGTCGCCACTGCCCGTCGCGGCTGGGCGACAGCCGCGGACGTGGTGAACGCCTGGACGCCGAAGCAGATTCAGAAGTGGCTGAAGGGGTAAAGTTCCGCCGTGTCAACTAAGTATTGCGTATTGCGTGTTGCGTAAGGGTTGGCCCGAAATTCGAAAGGAGCGCGGCACATGATTGCAAGAATTTGGCATGGAGCCACACAATTGGAGAAGGCCGAGGCCTACACCGAATACTTATATAAGACCGGGATCCCCGATTACAAGGCTACGGAAGGCAATCTTAGCGCGTATATCCTTAAGCGGCGCGAAGGCAACCTGATGCACTTCCTTGCACTGACTTTCTGGGAATCGGAAGAAGCGATCAGGCGATTTGCAGGGGACGATTTAGAAAAGGCCCGTTATTATCCTGAAGATGAGGATTTCCTTGTTGAGAAGGAGCCTTTCGTAAACCATTACGAAGTTGTGAAGAACTAATTCGGGTGGACATGTCATTTGATTCGATTGCGGGAGTTTGCTTCGCGTCATCACGCCCGCCATACGGCTGGCTTACTCGCTCGCAATGACGGTGGAGCGCGCCTCACGTTCAGATGAATTGCAAGATGTAAAGTTTATTCACGCGATTGAAGGTAGGGGAGGGTCCAAGACCCTCCCCTATATCACTCAATAATTCTCTACCGCGCGTTTGACGTCAACCGTCGCACAGGGACGGGGAAGCCCGCTGGCTACCGGTGATTACATTGGTTTGCCTGTTTCCAGCCCCGGCAAGCACTCCTTTAAAGGTGGTGACTTACTCCACCACCATCGCGGTCACCATTCCGAACATGCCATGCGCGGATTCTGCGTGGCTGAGGATGTGGCAGTGGAAGGCCCAGGCGCCGGGCGAATGGCAATCCACAATCACGTCGTAGCGCTCACCCGGGGAAATGTTGAGCGTTTCGCATAGGGTATGGCTGCGGCAGGTTCCAGCCATCCTTGGCAAAGACCAGCTGCTCCAAACCATGCAAATGCATGGGGTGAATGAGCAGTCCCTCATTCAGATAACGAACGCGGATCTTGTCGCCTTGTTTGGCGAGGATCGGCTGGGTGTACGGGAAGGACTTGCCATTCAACGTTAACCCGATACCGGTGTCATTTAGCGTAAGAGTGTACTCGGCGTCGTATTGCGGGTCGTGGGCACGATCCTGCGGCTCGATGATGAGGGCCCCGAACAGTCCCTGGGTCACCTGGATCATGGCGTTGTGGTGCGAGTGATAAATGTGTGTGCCAGGATTCGTTGCAGTGAACTCATAAGTGAACGTTTCGCCGGTCTTGATTGGCGGCTGAGTAATAAACGGCACGCCGTCCATCGCGTTGGGGACGCGCACGCCATGGAAGTGCACTGAGGTGCTTTCGGTCATCTCGTTGGTGACAACCACGCGCACCTGGTCACCTTCGGTAACGCGGATTTCCGGCCCCAGGACGATGGCGTTGTAGGCCATGGCGGCTACAGCCTCGCTGGGTTTCACTTCCCAGTCGATATTCTGACAAGTCACTTCGAAGACCTTGAAGCCCTCCTCCATGCGGTAGTGCAGAGGGCTGCCCCAGAACGATGGGTCTTTGCCGATGTTTTCCAGGAATATTTGCACACCTTCCTCATGCATGGCATCCATTTCTTCAGCGGTTACACCGCCGGCCTGGGTATGGGTTTCCATCGTAGGTGTGGGCGCGGGCTGCGTAGGGGTGCAGGCTGCCAACCCCCAGCGCCGCCGCCCAGCCCTGCCAGCTTCAGGAAATCACGGCGGTTGATCAACGGTTCGTTTTTTCTCATTTTCATTTCCAGTTTTAGCCAGGCGAAGTAACTGTCCGGGCTTTGGGACTAAGCTAGCCAAAAAGACCGGGTGCTTGGAGGTTCATTTGCCCCCAGAACTAGGGACATTTTGTTGCTAAGAACCGCTTTCGGCAGGCCATACACTCATGAATATGTACACATGCAAACATGTGTGGCCTTTCCGAAGGAGGACGCCATGAAGGTAACTCTGGATCGCAGGCACTGTACTCGCTGGCAGGGGGCTTGCGAAAGCTGTTTTGCTAATCACCTTGCCCATGGTGATTTCGACACAGCGGATTGCGGGATGAATATCGTGGAAGACGGCCGCAAGACCGTCGAGTTCAGCATCACTGATCGGGATGGCAGCTTCAAAACCCTCACCATTACCCCCCGCAACCAGGCTGAAGCCATCGATTCCTGGCTGCTGCTCTGGCAGCAGCAAGCGGGCGTTGCCGCTTAGGCTGCCTTAGCCAGCCCCGCGAAAGATATTTATTTCCTGGCCGCTATCCAGCGGTTAAGGTCGCGCAGGAATGAGTTTACTTCTTTAGGCACCAATACATTGATCTCTTCTTTTGAAGTTACCAAAAGAAGATGCAGCGCTAAATCCTCAAATACGATTGAATTCGAATACTTCCTTAGCGGCTTACGGTAGGAGTGCCTTTCGCCGTTAGTCGTGGAAGCAAATGCGACGGCCAAGCCGAGGTTCAAATCGCTGTTGGCTCGCCGGGCATCGACAAGATTTTGTATGGCTGCTTCAAACGTGCCGAAGTAAGCCATTGTGGTGTCTTTGTCGGGACATAGCTCGCAACCCCATAATTCGCCTTCGCGCTCAAAGACGGTGTCCAGCTTCAAATCGGGAATCTTTTTTTCCTGAAGGCCTGAACCCGTAAAGTGCTGCTTGAGGGCAGTGCGGAGTTCGTTGACGTCCATGAGCGGATTATAGTCCGGCTGCGCAAAAAGGAGTGAATACCTCAGGGATCCCTCGCTGCACAAAGGTAAATGCAACGCCTCAGGGATCCCTCGCACTCGCCAAAAACCAAGCTGCTCCCCAGTTGGGCAGCAGCATGTGTTTTGGCGGCTCGGGATGACAAGGCTGTGGGGCTGCTCAGGAAGACAAATGAAATGGATTGCAGGAGCGGCATGCGTGTTTGCCGGGAAGCGGTGTTGCAAACCCGCTCGCATAACCATTGCGAGCCGCTTGCGGCGTGGCAATGACGATAGGTGCGGGAGAAATTTCCTATACCAAGATGAGGTTTCTTAGATCGTTGAATTTCAGTTGTAAGCTGTTCCATGTTTCCCCCTCGTTCTCGGAGTGCCAGACTTCGCCGTTGGCGAGTCCAGCGACTATGTGACCAGGCGCCTGCGGATCGGTGAGCAGCGCGTAGGGCATGTAGTTGATGGGATCGGGTAAACCACCGTTCAGTTTTTCCCAGGACGCTTCGCCGCGCTTGCGGAAGATGGCGGCTTCGGCGTAGCCGGGATTGTGCGCTTTGCCAGGTCCGGGAGAAAGCGAGGCGTACCAGAGTTCCGGGTCGGCGGGATCGGCGGCGACGGACCAGCCGTAATTGCGATCCAGTCCGCGCGTGTCCTGATGCCAGGTGCGTCCGCTGTCGCGGCTGATGGCGGCGCCCACGCCAGTGCCGCCGCCTTCGTATACGTAGTCGCCATTGGTGAAATGAAATTTGAGAGTGTGGCAATCGCGCAGCGCACCGCTGCGATGCCCGCTCCATTTTTCGCCGCCCGTTTCGCTGTGCACAACGGCGCCGAATTCGATTCCTGCGACGACGATGCTGGGATCTGTGGGAGAAACGGCCAGTCCTTGCACATACGCGGTTCCAGGGGGCTCGGCAGGTGAAAACCACAGGTTGCGGCCGCGGATCTTGTTAAAGCCGGCCAGTTCCTGCCAGGTGACGCCGGCGTCGTTCGAGCGCCAGACGGCCGCAGGCTTGACGCCCGCGTAGATGACGCTGCTGTCTTGCGGGGTGAACGCGATGGATTTGATCACCGTGCCGGCGAGGCCGGCCTGAGCCCAGGTTTTTCCACGATCGTCAGAGCGAAAGAGTCCTTCGCCTTGCGTTCCGGCGAGGATTTTTGTTTTGTCCATAGGGTCGACGGCGAGGCAGCGGACGTCTTTATCGGGGAGGATGCTGGTCAGGGACCTTTGATCGCCGCGTTTTTCAGCGATGGTAAGTCCGTGGTGGGTGATGGCGATGAAGGTCATTTTATGCCTACCAGACTCGGCCTCTTAATATTCAGTTCAGGGATCCTTCGCGACGCCGAGCGTGCAGCAGCTTCTCGGCTATGCCGAAAGCTGCAACAACCTCGGCTGCTCAGGAATACACAAAGGGGGCGGTTCGGGATGACAAGACAGGGAGCGATGGCGAGCCCGTTGTAGGTGATGGCGATAAAGGTCATTTTCTCTGCCAGACTCGGTTTTCTAACAAGCGTATCAAGGGTCCTTCGCAACGGAAAAACTGAGTAAGGTTCAGTTTTTCCTGCTCAGGACGGCACAGCGCTTATTCTCTTGGCCATGAGGATATCCGGTTTGCCGAAGCCGTTGGCATCGGGGATTACGCCGACGATGACGTAACCCAATTTTTGATAGAAGACGAAGGGGTGACCTTTGAGATCTTTGATGTTTTGCAGGTGCGCAAGAACATCCGGATAGAGATCGATGCCCGATAGTGAAGTCATGTTGTTCTCATCGTCGCTGCCCAGGAAGATTGTCCCACCGCCGCGGATGCGGACCTGCTCCTCGAGGTCGCGCACGAGGGCTTCGCCGACGCCTTGGCGCTGGGCATCAGGGTGCACCGCGAGCGGGTGCAGCTCCCAGCCGTGGCCGTGATAGGCATCGACGCCCCCGATCCAACCAAGGACGCGCCCGTGTTCATTGACCGCGGCACGGCTGATATGACCGTCGCCAAGTGATTCCTTGACCTCGTTCAGCCCCTCCTCAATTGTCGGCCAAGCTTCCGGGCTGTGCTCTTTGAACGCAATGACCAGGGTTTCCGCGGCCTGCTGCCTGGCCGCGGAGTCCAGGTCTTTCATGTCGATGCATCTGACGATTAGGGGATTTCTAATACAAACACCCGTCTTCAGCTGCGGTATTGGAGTTCGCTGAGCCGGCGTCGTTGTAGGCCGCAACGTAGTACGACTGCTGCTGCCCATAATTGCCAGGCACAGTATGGGTGTACTGCTCCACATTTGCGCCCAATGTGGCGACCAAGGTGCCGTTGTGGTAGATGCGGAAGCCGGACTCGTTGTCTGAGTTATCATTCCAAGTCAGCTTCACTTTGTATCCGTCCACGGCATTGCAGGCGGTTTCATTCGCTTGCAAACCGCTGGGTGCGTCGGGCGCCGATCCGCTGCCGCCTCCCGGCTCGGGTGTGAACGTTGGCGTGGCTGGGGGTTGCACTACAGGGAGGCCAAGAAGCACCTCTGGCGTTACATCGAATTCCAGCACCGCCTGGCCGATCCAGCATTTACCGCTCAGCGTTGGCGCCTGAACCTGGTACCAAGTCGAGTCGGCGATGCGCGCATAGACGGTCGTGGACTGGTTGGCAGTGAAAAAATCGTAGTCTGCGTAGACCAAGCCTGGGCCGGTGCGACAGCGCGCATTGGAAATAACCGTGGCTACGACGGGACCGGGAGTTGGCGTGACCGTGGCGAATTCTAGTTCTCCAACATCTTCAGAGATGGTTACAACTTCCACTTCGAACGCGCCGCTGTCACAGCGCGCGCCTTGCGGCCGCTCCAGATGCTTTTGATCGTCTGAAACGGTGCAGTCTGTAACAAAATCCACGGCCGGGTGAATTGGAAGCAAAGGATGGACCCAGGTTCCCTCGACCTCAGTGAGTGGAAGAAATCCAGGACCACTTACGGTTGACCCCAGGTTGCTAGGGACGCTGAAATAGCACTGGCTGGCGTGGTCGGCGCCATTCCCTCCCCAGGTTTGTATGTGAAGGGTCGACCCATCGCAATCCACATCATTTCCCGCAAGCAAGGTGTTTCTAAATGAGACTACCCCTGAACGAGCGAATACGGCCGTTCCAGCGTGATTGGCAATGGTCACATTAACGAGGTTGACACTTCCATCCACCCCTGTGTGCATGGCCAAACCGGTGTTCTCTGCGCCTGAATTGTTGCTAAAGGTGGTGTTCTCGACGGCGATGTAACTATCCTCGACGAAAATCCCGCTCCCTCCGCTGTTCGATGAGTTACCGATAAATGCGGTGTGATGAATACGGCCGCCGGATTCTCTGTCTCCAGACCAGTAGCCAGTATCTACAAAAAGCCCACCCCCCGATACCTCAGCAGCATTGTGGCCGATAAGACTATCCAAGATCTCAAAGGGACCTTCAAGGAAGAGTGCCAAACCGCCGCCTTGACCACCCGGAGCCGGTCCTCCACCGAACGGGCTTTCGGCGCCCTGGAATTCCATCGCACGGTTTCCTTCTACTCTGGCATCCTGTATGTGTAGCCGATCTAAGCCAGCACCAGCAAAAACTCCCCCGCCGATAGAGGCGGTGTTATTGGTTATGGTCACTCCAGCCAGATAAAGGTAATTTCCTGCGCTGTATATTCCTCCGCCCCACCCAGCTATTACCCCGCCGCCGGGTTCCAGTCCGGCCGTATTGTGCCTCAATGTTGTGCCGCTGGCGATGACAAATTCGCGTCCCATATCATAGATCCCACCCCCACTGCCCCTAAATGTTGTCAGGCTATTGTCATGGATGTTTGATGTCTCGACATCTGCCTCTCCCCAGTTGCAGATGCCACCGCCCATTAATGCCTGGTTGTTGGCGATCTCCACCCCCTCGACATACAGATCGCCTATATTGTAGATGCCACCTCCGCAGCTTCGCATCCCAAAAGCCTGATTCCCGGTGATGCTTCCTGTGTCAATCCGCGCGGTCCCGGCGTTATAAATAGCACCGCCATTTCCGCCAGCACGGTTATTGGAAAAAATGACGTTTTCTGTTTCAAAATCACCTTCGTTGCGCACGGCGCCGCCGTTTGCAGAGGTGTTGCCCCCTTCAAGAGTCATATTGGAGAGACTTAGCTCTCCATCACTAGAAATCGCGAAAAGACTGTTTACCCAGGTGTCTTCGCCACGGATCACCGTAGCGTTTGGAGAAACCCCCATTCCATTGATGATTATCTCGCTGTTGACGTTCAGGTCGCCGCGCAAGTCGGGACCGCGGAGGCGTAGTTCGTAATCCCCCGGGGGCAACTCAATCGTATAGCGGTCGTGGACAGTGCAACTGTTCGCGGCGTTGATCGCTTCCCGCAGCGAACAATGTACAGCGTCGCAACTGCCATCGTCAAGGTCGACGAAAGTGTTCACGACGAATGTATCCTGATTGCAGTCCGTGGCGGCCGCGGAGCATGCTGCCAGGAATAGCAAACCGAAGGAACCAGCCAACCACCGCCTGGTCCGCGACTGGCCAGGAAGGACAAGGTGATCGGAAGCAAGAGTTGCTACCTTAATCCGAACCATTGGGAGCAAGCTTGCCATTGCATTTACCTCTCGGGTCTCCTAAGGGTGGACGGCCGCGCGTAAAAGCGTGTAGCCGATATCGCGGCAGCGCGCATCCAGTGGGAGTAAGTTGGATTCTTACCTGCAGTATATAGTCCTTTTCGACAGAAATTCAACAGAAAAACCATAGGCGACTACCTGTGATGCCCTGGTTGTCACGCCGCCTTGGCGGCGAAACCTGCGCCGCCGGTGGTTTCGCGCAAGAGTCTCATCCCAAGCCAGAAGTCAATGAGCGCGAGAACCGGGTGGAAAGCTGAGATCAGCGGAACATTGCCGCGCATGAAGATGATCACATCCGCCTGGATGACGTAGACAAGGAGCAGAATCCACGTGGTGCGTTTCACGGTGCTGCTGGCCTTGCCGACATACATGAAAATCAACATCAGGATCAGCGGCATCCCCAGCATGTGGCCTAATCCGATGTGCGCTTCCCAATCCGACTGGCGCGCAACCACGACCAATCCGGCCAGGAAAACCTGCAGGACGACGCCGACGACAAACAGCCAGGTGAGGATTCGATACAAACGAGCAAGGTTTGACATGCCGATCTCCTAAAAAGGTTTGAACATCATCAGCCAGACAATGATAGCCAAGCCGAGCAGCCCGATGCCGGCTACGAGGCCGGGATTGCCGGCCTCGAGGACGGCTGCCAGTTCCGCAGCGCTTGCGGGTTTCGTGATTTCACCGCGCTTGGTTCCCGGCGCCCAGCTTTCGAGACCCAGGGCTTTGCGCACGCGTTCGAAGTAAAAGCGGCCCATGAAGGTCATGGCGAAGGATATGAGAACGAGCAGCACGAGGGAGACCCAGATCCAGCCAGTACCCCACCAGCGCCCCATGAATCCGGCCACGATGCCGCTAAGGAACAGGATACCGGCAGACCAGCCCATCCAGCGTTCAGCATAGGCGCGCAGGTCGAGCAAGGCTTTGAGCCGCTCGGGGTCTTTTTCGGTGCGCATTTTCATGAGGACGAAGGCTGAGGCGCCATGGGACAGGAAGAAGACGAAGCCGCTAAAGACATGTAGGAATACGATCCAGGGATACATAGTTCTCCTTGTTAGGGTTTGGCGAATCGCCGTATTGTAAGGCCGGAAAGCATTGACAACAAAGGGATGATTCAGTTTCGTTGCCGCGCGATTTTTAATCGTTTGGCAGCAAGGGTCCTTCGCTAAGCCGCGGGTGCAGCAGCTTATCGGCTACGCCGTAAAGCTGCGACAGCCGCGGCGGCTCAGGGGGCGGCGCG
>JBOGUK010000059.1:0-4198 GCA_050695915.1 Anaerolineales bacterium | reverse complement strand
GTTCCTAAGGTTCCGGATCCAAGCACATCCCCCGGATACAACGTAACGGATTCGGATGCGCGGGCGATCATTTCGCCGAACGAATAATGGATATCCTTCCAGTTTCCGCGCGAAAACTCTTGGCCGTTAATACGCGCAGTCATCACGAGGTCGTATACCCCAACCTCGCCAGTGGATTTATCAGCCAACTCGTTCGGGGTAACCAACCACGGGCCTAGAGTTGAGGCGAAGTCTTTGCCTTTAGCGGGACCCAGGCCAACTTTCATTTCCTTACGCTGGATGTCCCGCGCAGACCAATCGTTGAGGATAGTAAATGCAAAAATGTGGTCGAGCGCATCTTTCTCGTTGATATCCTGACCCGGCTTCCCGATCACTGCCGCGACCTCTAGCTCGTAATCCATTGCCTGGGTATACGAGGGTATGGGAATTTCATCATTCGGGCCGTAGATGCTGCCCGGGTTGGTGTAATAAAAAACGGGGAAGTGGTACCACTCTTCTGGGAGCTCGCGGCCGCGGTTTTTGTTGGCGGTTTTCACGTGCTGTTCGAACGCGTAGAAATCGCGCAGAGTTCCCGGTCGCTGCAGCGGAGCTTTCAGCTTAACCCGATCCAACGGCCAGACGGATTGTGTCTGATTAGCGATTTGCTCAGCAAGCTCCCAGGTTTCAGGTCCAGCCTCGATGAAGGCAAGCATGGTTGTTGGCAGGTCGCCGCGCGCGAGTGAAATTACACGGTCAGGCGGCAGCAAAGCGCCCAGGCGCGGCCGGTCTTCGCCCGGGGCAATGAATGTCAGGTAGTGCATAAGGGAATTGAACGCTCGGCTAGCCGCCGTACGGATCTAGGTTGCCGCGGCGATCCTGCTCGAGTTCGAGCGCTTCGAAGAGCGCTTTGAAATTGCCCTTGCCGAAGCCGCGGCTGCCGTGGCGTTGGATCACTTCAATAAAGGAGGTAGGGCGGTCCTGAATGGGTCGCGAGAAAATCTGCAGCAGATAGCCTTCATCATCCTGGTCCACCAGGATTCCAAGTTCATTGATCTTGTCCAGGGGTTCTTTCACTACATCGCCCACGCGCTCAGGCAGCATTTCGTAATAAGTATCCGGAACGCGCAGGAATTCGATGCCGTTCTCCTTCAGCTTGGTCACCGTATCAATGATGTCTCCAGTGGACATAGCAATATGTTGCACACCGGGCGTCAGGTAATAGTCGAGGTATTCTTCAATCTGACTCTTCCTTTTTCCTTCCGCGGGCTCGTTGATCGGGAACTTGATGCGTCCGTTGCCATTTTCCATTACCTTGGACATCAGGGCTGAGTACTCCGTGCTGATGTCTTTGTCGTCGAAGTGCAGAAGTTGACGGAAGCCCATCACGCGATGGTAGAAGTTCACCCAGTGGTTCATCTTGCCTAATTGCACATTGCCGACCACGTGGTCGATTGCAGCCAAGCCGGTGGATTCCGTTTTTTTATTCAAAGCTTGGTAGGTAGGCGCAAATGGTCCCGCGTAGTCGCTGCGGTCCACGAAAACGTGAAGCACCTCGCCGTAGGCGTGAATCGCTGAGGTGCGCAGGACTCCGAATTCATCGCGCTCCTCGCGCGGCGCCCAGGCGCTTTGTCCGCCACGGGAGGTGGTTGCCTCGTAAGCTCGCTCGACATCCTTCACCTGGATGGCGATCACTTTGACCCCATCGCCATGCGTGAGATGATGCCCGGCGAGTGCGCTCGAAGGGCCATAAGGGGCCGAAACGACAAAGCGGATCTTTCCGGATTCCAAAACGTAGGAGGCAAATTCTCTGTTGCCTGTTTCGAGACCAGAATAGGCAACCGGCTTGAATCCGAACCCTTTCCACCAGTAATACATGGCTTGTTTAGCATTGCCGACGTAGAAATGTAAGTGGTCAATAGCTTGGATCTGCAGGAAATCGCCCTCTTCGGTCATTGGGCGAATTTCAGGTTGTGTTACTTGAACCATCGGGGAAATCCTCCGTAATCTCTGAAGCAAAACAGCGAATCCATTATAGTCTACGGAAAGAAGCGGCGATCGTTGGTCCATGGGCAAAAACAAGGGCTAAGCTAAAAACAGCGCTCTCACAGGCCCCTCTTATTGATGCATTTAGCAAGAACGATTATTCCTTGGAGCCTCCCGAGACCTTACGAAAATGAAACGTAAGGCGACCTGTGCATCTTTCCAACGGTAAAATCACACAACAACCAAGTCCGTGAAACCTTCACCGTTAGGGTTACTCATAGTGATCTCTTTCCTCGCTGCCTGCTCGGGCGCAGTTTCCGCTGCAAACGACACCCAGAATTTGTCCAATCCTTACCTTATAGAGCCAACCTTCAAGCAGTTCTACGATTTTCTCGGCGCACGCGATCGCTTGGGTATGGCAATATCGCCAACCATAGTCGAAGACGGAATGCAAAAACAGTATTTTGAAAACGCCGTATTGTTTTACAACCTTGAACTCCCAGCCAGTGAGCAATATGGATTGGTTCCAATCGGGACCGATTTGGGCGTGTGGGACGAACCCTTGACCAATGCAGATCTCACGGGAGCCTTCGTCGTTGAGGGTTACATTATCTATGAAGGATTTGTTGAGCTTTACAAAGAATTGGGCGGGCAACGGTATGTCGGCCGACCTTTGACCGGGGTGCGATATATCGCCGCGGAGCAGCGCGTAGAGCAGTATTTCGAAAACCTCGGTTTTTACGCCAAACTGAACAAGCCGGAAGAAGGGGTGCGGCTGATGGCGTATGGGAGCTTTGCCTGCGCAGGTACCTGCGCGCAAGAGGGTTTACCCGCGATTGAAAAAATTGCCGAGATTGAATATGGTGAACCGTTTATTAGCGCTGTAGAGCATCTGGGTGAAGATTTTGTGGGCGTGCGACTTGCAGGGCCGTTTCAATCCGCCGATGGAACTGTCGAAGTCGTATACGAGAATCTTGTTCTATACGTTTCACCTTCCGCACCAGATCGAGCGATCCCGCGGCCTATACTTTCACTGCTTGGTACGGCCCCCGAAGCGTTGGTAGCGAGATTGGACAATCCCAATGTTAGGTTCTACGTCGTCCATGCCGATCTGGGCTATAACGTCCCAGTTGTCTTCCATGATTACATCGAAGAGTATGGCGGCTACGAGATATTCGGTCAGCCCATTTCTGAAGTGAAACTGATGGGCGATGGCAATCCGCGCCAATGCTTCGCGAATACTTGCCTCACGTATTTGGGGGACGGAATTGTTGCATTATTGCCCCTCGGATTGGAATACAAGAATCGTTTTTATCATGAAATCGAATCTGAAATCCCGCATGAACAGCAAGAGGAGATTCGAATACGAGTGTGGGAAGAGCATTCGCAAATTTCCTCGCGGGAGGAGCAGGTTATTTACGCCAGCGTTTTTGCAGGCACCAAGCTGTTGCCAGGCCTGCGGCCTTATATTGAACTCAGTCTTCCCGACGGTGGGACACGGATCTTTCAGTTTCCGCCGACGAACGAGAACGGACTGACGGAACTCACTGTGCCAATTGTTTTTGCACAGAACGGCACCCTGGTGCCGTACAAAGTGTGCCTGGAGGGTTTTGGCGTCAGCGAAGTTTGTGCGAACGAGTCCTATATGATCTGGGGCAACTAGAAGTAGAAAGGAAAAGATGGCAAACGAAGAAGTGGTCCAATTGATGAATAAGTACGTCGAAACCAAGACGGAACTGGCAAAGCTTGAGGCGGACAAAATCAAGCTGATCGAGGAGGCCATGCCAAAAGAAGTTCGCGATAAGGTGGCGGAGATCGAAGCGGAATTTGCGGGCAAAAGCGAAAAAGCCGCCAAAGACCTGTCCGGGCTCGAAGAGAAAATCAAGTCCGGTGTGATCGCCGCGGGCCAATCGGTCTCTATTGCCGGGTTAAAGGCTTCCTATCACAAAGGGCGCGTGACCTGGGATGCAAAGGGGCTAGAAAGTATCATGGAGAGCAACCCGGACGTAGGTATCATCCTCTCGCCTTTCAAGAAACAAGGCAAGGATTACGCTTCTTTGCGGCTCGATAAAGAAAATAAAGAAGAAAAATAACAAAAGGCGGGCGTTGTATGGAGTGCACCCCATAAAGTGGACACAAAAAGAAAGGCCCCGCTGTAAGTTAGAGAGACTGACACCTCAATTCAAAGGGTGTCAGTTTCGTTTTCAATTGTATACGATGGTAGTTGTAAAAGTCG
>JBOGUK010000058.1:0-5065 GCA_050695915.1 Anaerolineales bacterium | reverse complement strand
GGCAATCAGATCACGCTGCGCGCGCCGGGGGGCAGAAATGGCTGGGTCTTCGGCAACCCGATGACTTCTTACACGACGCCCATTACCGGGGCGCTGCATCGCGTGCGCGGCCGCACACTCCCAACGATCTGGCGGTGACGATGGCGCTCATTAGCCGCTGGGGCGGGCTGGCGGCCAAAACACAGCACGGCTTCGGCGTCGTACAGATGCAACTTGAGAATGAGCAGGGTGAGGTCGTGCCGTACCGGCTCGATAACTTCCTTCCGCGCTTCGGCGCGACGGCTAATGACGACGGCGGCCTCCCCAGCTTGAAGAATTTCTTTTTCGCCAAGCTCTATTTCAAGGACGACGTGGCCGACAAATGGTGGCGTGATGCGAATTTGGGTACAGGGGAAATTCCAGGCGGCGGCGACTGGCCGATGGTTGATTTCTGGCGCGCGGCGGCTCCTTTCTCAGTGCCCATTGCGCCCGCGATCAAGTACAAGCTGCGCTTCGGCGGGACGCCAACGCCGACTTCATACCTGGCCGCAGTTCGCGGGCGCTATCCTGAGCGGTTTTTCTTTGGCGATGCTGGCCAGAACAACCGCAAGGCGATGCTCAACGTCTCGCACGCTTTCAAGGACGGCGGACGCTGGCAGTTCCGCATCTGGGGTTGGCTGCCGGAGCAAAACAGCGAAGGCCTTAACCGCGAGCAGTTGATGCGTCAGTTGCAGCAGTTGGTAACCAGTGACACGACTTTCTGGCGCTCCATCTTCAATGCCGATGTGATGGACTTCAGCCGCTCTGAGTGGCGCGAGCTTAACACCGGGCATACCCGCAACACACCCGTGCCAACGCTCAATCCTGACTCCTGCGCGAACTTCCTGCGCGCCTTGCTCTCATAAGAGGTCGAAATGATCAAAGACTACACCGCGCACCTGATAAAACAGCAAGAACAAAACTGGCAGAGCTTGATCGAGGCCGAAGCGCGTTTTGAGGCAGCGAAGGAGGCGGCGAAAAAGGCCAGAGATGAAAAGGCCAGAAAAGAGGCTAGAGAAGCCAGGAAAGAAGCTGAGGCAGAGATCAAAGCTTTGTGCCAGCCATTAGCCAATCAGCTTCCACACTTTGGTACTCCATTATCTTGATGCGACAAAGCTCTCAGACGAAGACAAGAAGAATGAACGTGAAGGGAAGAAGCAGCTACGTGACGCTTGGGCAGACCTGACATCGAAGCGGCCTGGCATGGTAAACGCGCAGATTGAAGGCGAGTGGCAACTGGCAAGCTTGGCCAAAACTTTTGAGGTGCCGCAACTACCATTGGTCGAACTGCCGCCGCTCTCGTTTCGCATCTCTTTCAAGTTCACGCTGGCCAAGCCCGTCTCTCTCGGTGAAACCAGACCGTTCTTCAGCCGCGACGAAGAATCGCTTTACGTAATTGACAACCCGGTGCGCAAGGACAAGACGCTGCGGCTGCCGTTTCTCGCGCCTGCTTCTTACAAAGGCCTGCTGCGCTCCGCCGCGCGGCAGTTGTTGGCGGTTGGCGACCTGCGCGCATATCTGAAGGGCAAGAGCTTCGAGCTTCACGAGCCGTCAGGCTATGGCAATCAGCGCCGGCGCAGAGTTACGGTGAAGATCAAAGATGCGCCGGTAGCAGAAGAATGGCGCTATGCCCCGGCCATCACCATTCTGTCCGAACCGGCGCTGTATCTGGCGCTGGTTTCCGCCGACAAAGCTCTGGCTGTCGCGCAACACATCCGAGAGAAATACGAGCGTGAAATGGCGCGCGTGCGCGACCGGCTGCCGTTGCAAGTCGGGTTGGTCTTCGCTCCGCGCCGCACGCCGATGCGGGCGCTGCTTGAAGCCGGACAGCGAATGCTGAAACTGCCGCTCAAGGAGTGGGAGCAATGGGAGATTGGCGCGGTTGCAGGCGCGCTAACAACCGACGGTTGCCGCGCCCTGACTTTCAAGAACGGCGTCACCTGGAACGTGCCGGTGAAGATGGGCGATTACGAGCACGCCGCTGCAACAGGGACAGCGGACGATTGGTATCCGCACTTCTTCATCACGAAGCCAAAGAGTGAGATGGAAGACTTCTCTAAATACTTCGGCAACCCTCCTTCGTTTGGGCCGCCGCCCTGGACTCACGCAGAACGATTGCAAACAGGCGTTGGAGTGTGGGGGCGTCCGTCACGCTTCGACTTCGAGTTTCTGGATACGGCAGGTCGCCGCTTGGAGATCAGCTATGACAACGGGCGACGGCGCGGCTTGGCCACGCGGCCATTTCTGCTGGAAAAGCTGGGCGAGTTTGAGCAGATGTGGCAGGCGCTGATTGGCGGCGCGCGCAAGCTCGGCAAGTCGCAATTGCAAAACTTCGAGGGCGCGGTGATTGAGCGTGTTGCCGCCTGGCACGGCGGCGACTTGAATGCGGCGCTGCGTGATGAGGTCTTTCGACAGTTCGCCGAAGACACGTTACACCGGCTGGATCAAAGCTGGTGGTGGTGGAAGACACTTCAGGCAAAACAGAAACAGGCGTTGGAGTGCGCCGCGCGCGACGGCACGCTGCTCGACCTGCTCGATCTGCGAATGCACATCCTCAAAGAACCGCGTGATGAAAAAAACGGCGATATCGCGCAAGGAGAATGACGAATGAGCTATGCACAACATCGTTACCTGTTGATGACTTTAGACCCGACGCATATTGGCGCGGGCGGCTACCGGCTGGGGCGCGTGGACAACAGCATCATCCGCGAGCCGGGCACCAACCTGCCGAAGATTCCCGGCACCAGTTTGAGCGGCGCGATCCACACCAAATTCAGATTGGTTTGCAGCGGCGCTATGACCCGGCGCTGCTTTATACCCGGGAACTGATCCAATCCGGGTTGGTTGGCGAAGTCCGTGAAATCCGCTGCATACTCCGCGACCAATTTCCTCCACCGTCAACCTATAGCAGCAGAGGATTGATTCTTGACATGGGAATCCATGTCGCGGACGAGGCAATCTTCTTGTTGGACGAATTCCCAAACGAGGTTTGGGCCAGCAGGCATCGCACGCGGGGCTACAACAGCCCAATTGACGAAGGCGGTGATACCGCCTTCGTTACGTTCACGACCCCGTCAGGCGTGTTAGGACGCCTTGACCTCAGTCGGGCACATTCCTCTGGCTATAACAATGAGACCTACATCATTGGCACGAAAGGCACTATCCACACGGGTCGTTTTGCCGGGTATCCTGGCCCCATCCACGTAGAGGTTTGGCAACCGGATGGCAAACTGCATCCTGAGTCCAAAACCTTTGAGATGACATATCTGAAGGGGAAATACCCGGAGTTTCTCCCTCGGTTTGACATGGCTTATCGTCGCGCCCATCAACAGTTCCGTGAGGACATCGAAAGCGGCGCAGCCTTTGCTGTGACGCAAAACGAGGTCTTGGATGCCCAGGTATTCGTTGAAGCTGCGCACCGCTCAGCCCGGCAGGCGGGAGTACATTGTCGGTTGCAGCGCTATGACGATTTGCAAGAATACAAGGCTTCCTGCATCGCCAATCGGCTAATAGAAGGCGAATGAATCTCTGGGTAAACCTGCTATGTGTTATTCCTCGCGCTACGCTCAATCCTCTTGTGAAACGCGTCCCAAGAGGATCAGGTCCTTTAAGCCAACGTCCTATTTCTTCAAGGCGGTAATAAAGTCCCGAACTTCCTTCAGCACTTCCGCTTCGTTCGAAATAAAAACGTAGTGGGTCGCGCCCGGCAGTCGAACGATGCGTGACGAAGGTGTGGCCTTTTCGAGCGCTTTTACGCAAGCCTCCCTGGCGAGTGCTGCACCATCGGCTGTCGCCCCTTCCTTGGGTGCGGCATAAACAACAAGCGCGGGAGACTTGATGTTTGTGTATCTTTGCGTCCCGGCCTGAATTGCTGCGGTCACGGTTTTGGGGCTGCCCTGCTGAGGCGGTGTCGGCGGCAGCGAACAGGACAGGGCCGGGTCATCAATGGCGTACGCATGCGCGGCCTCGAGATACACCAAGCCAGCTACTTTCTCCGGCTGCCGTGATCCAATGGAACTCAGTTCTTCTCCGGCAACGGAGTGCCCCGCCAAAACCGGGCGATTCAGCTTCAGAGTTTCGATCACTTTCAGAACATCATCCGCTAACCGATCCGCGGAATAACCGGACGCCGGCCTGCTCGACGCCCCAAATCCACGCCTGGTGATTCCGTAAACGTGAAACTGGTCGGTGAGCTTGGGTGCGAGCCTGTCGAATATATGCGCGGTGTTTCCCATCCCGGCGAGCAGAACCAACGGACGGCCAGAGCCGCCCCAATCAAGGACTTCCAACCTGACATCTTTATCCACCGTAACGAATTGATCAGTATGTGGAGCCGGATCGCGCCAGACGGTTTCTTTGGTTGCGCGATGCAGGTCGAGCGGCAATGAACTATCCTGCGTCCAGGCGCCGGTAATCGAATTTCCGCCGGCGCTTAGTTTTCCTTCGTAACTGACCTTCGGGGAGTTGAACGTGAATTTGAAATCGGAACCTTCGAGCGACACCGAGTTGGCCCGGCTACCTGCTCCCCAGTCAGGTAGATTCTGGTCGAGCCTCAGGAGCCTGGCTTCCAAGCTGCCGTCAAGCTGCTTCGAAATGCGTATGATCATCCGTACTTCGCCTGCTTTCAGCGTCCCTTGCCAATCGCCCGTGATGTCCTGCGCGTAAAGCGTGCCAGTCACCAACAGCAACAAAATGGTCACCCACATAGTCTTCTTTGTCATTTGACGTCTCAATGGATTTCCCTCAGAAAATAGACAGGATTAAATAGACTTCAGTGGTAAAACGAAACGACACCGATTTCTATTAACAGTCATTTTGTTTTCTCCATAGAACTCAGCGAACCCGCTGGGCGAACGAATGCATGCGTTGCCAATGATGAAGCAAGGCGTTAGCTACGCATAAAAGAGTTGTTGTGATGTTTGGCTTTGATCATCGTTTCGGCCATTGGAGGAGGACTGCGGAAATCATCCTTTCTTATTTTCCTGTCCTACATTTTCCTGTTAGCAAAACCGAAACAGGAAAATGTAGGACAGGAAAATAAGGATCG
>JBOGUK010000057.1:0-6744 GCA_050695915.1 Anaerolineales bacterium | reverse complement strand
GATCATGGGAAGGGGGTTTGGAACGATTGGCTGCTTTCTGCGAAACAAGGGAAACCCATTGCTTGGCCGTTGACGACATCGAGCATGTAAGGGCCAAATATGCTGAACTCAACCTTGGAGCCATAATTCAAGACGTTCCACATCCACCAGGCATCCAAATTCAGCTGCTGCTGCACCTGGCCCAACTGCTGCCCATCTTCTGTTCCGACGTCTGTGTATCCCCTCATCCAAAGCGGGATCTGGGACCAATCGAATCCGGCGGGCAGCTCCCAGGTGGCCTCATCGAGGACCACCGGGATCACCACACTTCCTCCAGGTTCAATCAATGGCATGTCAACGAATTTCGGCTCGAACAAGCGCCCACTGAGAGGCATGCTGTAATTATTGTTGGTAGCGAAACTATCGATGCTAAACCCTGTGCAGCGTTCCGCGATGATCTCTTCATTCAGTTGGGTGGACTCAAAGCGGCGGAAGACCTGGATCTTAACGATCGCTGGTTGTTGCTGCGAAAGTTCGTGCGGAACCCAGTCTGGTTGTTGGGGTGCGGATTCGGAAGCTGCGGCAACGGATTTTCCGAGATTGACGCCGCCCATGTAGGCATCGAATATCGCATCCTCACATTGCGCGTCACAGGGTTTTTGCGCGGCTTGCAATTGAAGCGCGGCTTCATGAGCCAAAGTCTTAAGGTGTTGTTCCAAGTCCTCCGGGCTCAAATTCGAAAGATTAATGTTCCCTTGAACCCCTTGTTCAATAATTCCCTGGCATTGAGGATCGCATTCCACTCCCAGGTCCTTCAATTCGTCCGCCGCGAGCGAAATGCCGTAATCCAACCCTTCTTCATAAAGCTGTTCCGGATCGGAAAGGCCCTGAAAGCCTTTCTTTATGAGTTCGCGGCAGGTCTTATCGCATTCGACGCCCGTGGCCTGGGCAGCCATACTGGCAATAGCGTATTCCAGGCCTTCGTCAAAAAGCTCGTCGAAATTAGGGATGTCCGGAGGTATGCCAGTGAAGGCCGTGATGGCCACATTCACCCCCACGGCGATGCCGGTTTCACAAACCTGCTTAGCATCTTTATCTTCGATTGAACCGCATACAAAAGAAGCCAGAGTATCGATGACGAAGCCTTTGGCATCTTGATACAAATCGACGGCGAAATTGACCGTGTCACTGACCGCATTGACAAACCACTCCCCGGCATCGGCCAGGCAGTTACCCCACTGAGTGGGAGAAATGCCGCAATCCGATCCGCCGCTGCTGCATTTGACGCCGGGGCAGCCGCACGACTGAAACCCTTCGGGCATCGTCACTTGCGAGGTGACCTCCCCCTGCGAGTTCGTGGATTGAAAGACGATATCGTGGGTCAACACGGTGCATGCCTTGAAAGCGGGATCTGCCGCGCGGTAGGGAACGTATTCGATGATTTGCGCTTCGTAGATAGGGCCACTCGGGGCAAGTTCCGCCAAAACTTCGCCGGTTGGCAGATATCGCACGATGACCGTATTGGAAGGCAACGAACCTCCTCCGGGCTTCGAGGCCAGGATGCGCACATAGAAGGTCATTGGCAGAAAATCGGGAAATGTCTTGTCCGGCTCAGGTTCAAGTTCTCCGGTGACGCTGTTGACCAGGTCGTCCATGAAGCCCCCGATCGAATCAAAGAATCCACCAGGTTCTTCCTGAGGATAAAACTGCCCGAAATCGATTTCGAATTGCCCGCTCTTCCCAGCCAGCGTCCAATTCAGTTTTTCCAGCACCAGTCCTTGTGGGGACATACCTTCGTTTTGGGGAAATGGTTCCGTGGAGATCTGCCACATCACAAAGAAGGCTGGTTCTGCGGTAGACCAGGCAAAATCAACCACGCGATTTGGGTTCTCTCCCACGAGGTTTGTTTCGTGAGCATACTGTTGAACGCCCAGCACCGTATGTGTGGCAATTTGCAACTGGGTTTCGCTTGGCGGCCACCCGGTCAATCCACCACCGATATTTCCATGATAGCTGCCCAGGAAAACCAACGTGCCGCCCCGCCAGCCCCAGGCCTCGATATCAAGGCTGTGAACTGTTGGAGAGGCCGCCAGTGCCTTCATATCAACGTACTGGGAGATATCAAACCCGTCAAACCCCGGCTGAAGGAAAGTCAAAGGATCGGACGGTACTCGTTTCCACGGCACCTCCCCATCCACTGAGATGTAAAGGTATAGATTGTCCATCGGTTGGCCCGGAACCAGCTTACCGTCCACCAACGTGAAGTTGGCCCCGGCGTTAGCGAAGAACACCGGGAATACGGTCAGGTCCTGTGGGTCAGGTAATGGCTCCTTGGGCGGAGCGGGCGGTCCTCCGCCCTCGGGTCCTGCGGGATCGTCGTTTGGAATGGTTACCGGAATAGTGATCGGGCTGCCTTCTGGCAGCGGATTATTGGGATCGAGCTCGGGATGATTCGAAATAAGGTCTAGGGGGTCGACTCCGTAGGATTCGGCCAAGGACTCAAAGGTGTCGCCAGCTTCGGAGGAAACCTCTATTGGAAATTGAATGTCCGCTTCACTTGAAGCCAGCACGTAGAGGGCCGACGATTCGCTCGTCTGCCCCGATACGTCGATGGCGCGTAATATCAGTTCGTGGGCACCTTCTCCCGACGGCGTCCATTTCCATGAGCCCTGGACAAAAGGAGATGGTTCATCAAATGTTCGCGACCCCCAAGGTTGACCGTTGACAATCAGTTGCAGTTCGCCAATGTCTACAGGAGAGTTAGCCTCGCCGGTCACGTTGAATGTTCCATGAACCGGAACCAGTGCGCCTTCGGCTGGGTTCGTAATGACCACGATCGGGACTGGTTCCGAGGCGCGGCGCTGCCACAAAACAAAACCGACCACGGCGACCAATCCGACGGCAGCAAGCCCCAATCCCCATCGAACGAGTCGATTGCTGCCGGGTTGGTTCCAATCAGAATCTTTTCGTACTTCTCCCTGTTGTTTATTTACGCGGGTGAAACGCTTGCCAGGTTCAAACCCGCTGGTGTCTTTTTTTGCCATTCAACCGCCTTCTCCATTATCCGACCGTCACATGACATTGATTTGTTTTCGGCTACAGTCTCTCAAGGATCAAACGCGCCAACTGCTCCATCACATCACTGCGTTTGCCAATGACTTCCACACCAAGATTGCCTTCAATAACCGCCAGTCGAAATTGCTCCTCGTCTTCTTCCCATTTCAACTGGGCGCGATCTCCGAGCCCTGAAACTGGCTCTGCGTTATCCTCGAAGACAAGCTCAAGCAATTCAGCCGGCTGAACGTAGATGATGTAGTAATCGTACGAACCATCGGCGAGGTTGAAGTCATACCAGCAGCTTTTGAAATCGTCGCCGTAGTCGGATGCTTGCGGCTCGCTGGCGAGGGTTCCGTCAGAGAGGGACGCCACTTCGTCAGCGGGAAGGAGTTCGCAGATATCGGGCAACACCAGGTCGACACCGGCAGCCACATTCTCGCTATCCTCAGGCGTTGCGACTTCCTCATCCGCACTGATTTGTCCTGCATCTGCCGGGGCTGCTGGCTGCGCCGGGCTGCAGGCTGCCAGCAGCACCACCAATCCGAGCATCGCAACTTGAAACGAATTGCGTTTGTTCATCTTCACCTCACTTGTGATCATGGATAAGGCGTAGTAGATGGAGGCGCCATTGGCCATGATGGAACTTTTGCATCGCGCGTAAATCACGGTTGCACCTGGAAATTCTTCGATGCGGAATTATCGTTCGGGGTGAGCACGTGCAGAGTGATCGTGTATTGCCCGCAGTCCGCGCTGTACGCGCCGGGGTTAGGCACATCCTGCGCGCCAAAGGCGTCGAATGTGATCGTTTCAGGCGTGGTCGTGTTGGTCTTATCGCCAGTGACCTCCCACTGGAAGGTGACGGTGGCAGGCCCGTTGGTGGTGATCGTCCCGCTGAATTGGATGGGGTTAGGTCCGGCGCAGTAAACGGTTGGGCTAACGGACGCGTCCACAGTGACGTTGGTGACGCTGGCGGTGGGCGGCGGCACCACGGGAATGCCCGTGAGAGGACCGGAGGCGATGACGACGCTGGCGGCAACCCAGCAAACGCCGCCCGGATTTTGCGGGTCTTGTATATACCACCACGAAGTGTCAGTGTTGCTTCCCACGATTTGCGCGGTCTGTCCCAGCAGTAGGTAACTGATGTCGAGCCAATGGGTGGCGGGACCTACGCGGCAGTTCACTCCGGCGGAGATCGGCGCGACCTGAGGGACGCTGGGTGTGGAGGTAAAAATGGCCGTTGCGGAATCCAGCGGAATGGGAGTAAGTGTTGGGGGCGCGGGGGTGGCTGTCTCTGCGGGTGTTTCGCTGACTGTCGGCGTGGCGGCGGCAGGCGCCGGAGCGCAGGCTGCCAGCAGCAGCAAAGCGCAGAGTGTGAAAATGAAGTGAAGTGATGCTTTGCTGTACAGCATGTTCCTCCTGCGCCCGGGAATCATCCCGGGGGTGCCACGGCTGGCGCCGGGCTGCAGGCTGCCAGCAGCACCAATCCAAGGGTTATGAATTGAACGAGGTCGACCTTTTTCATGACAAGCTCCTTAGCATCCAAACCAGCAATACATTGTGCGCCAATCTGAACACTTGCGACTCAATGGGGCACCCAGCAGGCCGGCCACGGCTCGCAAGGATGGGGCGTGGTGGCTGGCGGTGGCGGTGGAGGCGGCGGAGGTTCTTCAACGGCGCCGCAGGCTGCCAGCGTCAGGTCGCTGAACACCTCGGAGCGCACGAAGTCCGCGGACGAACCGCCAACAGGTTCGATGACGAATTGGTAACTGACCACTGCTTGCGTGAAACCGCTATCTGAATAAAGATGATTACCAGTTTGAACCAGGGCATAGTAGTCGCCGCCAGCCGGGCTCATCGCTTCTCCGTTGCTCCATGGCGTGGTTTCGCCGTTCGGGGCGGTCAGGTGATAGAAGAATGTGACGGTGCGAATGCCATCTGTATGAACGGCTCGCACCGCGAAGGTAACCTCATTTGGTGAGCAGTCTCCGGTGTAAACCAGATAGGTATCAAGAGTCTTTTCGCTGAACCCCTGGTTTTGCTCGGGAAATGGATTGGTGATGTCCATGATGATGCTGAAGGCAGTGGGCAAGTTAGGGTCTGAGGCGACTGGCACGGGGTATTGCCCAAGGTCTGGGATGCTGGAAACGAAACCCCAGTCCTGCTTGAAGACCGATACCAGACAGGAGCCCGCAGGGAGGCCGATAAAGTCAAAGGCACCGTCAGCAGCAGTCATTTGAGACTGCGTAGGACCGCAACCCTCAAGTGACACCTGGACGCCTTCCAGCGGACTTTGCGAGAGACCGGCGTATACAACGCCTTGCACGATCCCTCCGAGCAGTTCCTCGAAATTGGGAACGATGACGTAGGTCTCGGCGTAGTCTCCCCACTGGCCGTTGTTGTTCATTGCGCGCATACGCAGCGTGTATTCGCCAGGTCCAGGTGGTGTCCAATCGCGGGTATCAGTTACTAAAGTTTCGTTGTTTGGCGGTCCAGGGTTTCTTTCGATTAATTCATCGTTCACCGAAAATTCGATCTCAGCGATGCCGCTGGGGTCGCTGTGATGCGAGACAAGTTGTACGGCTGGAAGTTCGGAATCCGCCTCGGTGTCCGGAGGCCCAGGAGCTACTTCGACAATGGTGCCTGGCAACGGAGCATCGAACCAGGTTACTGGCAAGTCGCCCGCTGCGCCACCTGCGCTATTGATCTGGGACTGCGGCGCGCAAGCCGCGAGCAAAATTGCGAACAGGAAAAGCGGGAAGGTTTTATTCATTACGTTCACCTCAATTAGGCGAGAAATATAGTATTTCGAGTTCCACACTTAACAGCGAGTAACAGGCGCCTCCATCCCACCCCGTATCCAGTACGCCTTGGTTGTGCAAATCTCCGAGCTCTGCGGAAATGATAAAGCCGTTGTTAGAAGCCGGATCTTCGATCCACCCGAGCACTTCAGATGTTACGTCCTTGCCAAGGTTGCCGTTCGGCTGGAAGCTAAATCCACTTGCAGAAGAAGGATAATATTCGTTGCTTCTTAGCGGATTTGCGTTACCAATGAAGTGTCCCCCACTCAAGCCGGTCCAATCTGTCTTAGCTTTTCCAATCCGGGTTGCACATAGCGAGGGTTCAAAGCCAACCGCTACATCCGAGCCCACAGAATACGCCACACTAATCTGGTTAACGCGCAGAGTGGCTCGCTGGATGGTCATCTCGAAACTTGGCCCAACATTAGATAAATCGAACTTTACTGCAGCGGTAGATTCTCCAGATTTCATGCACACAAAATGCTTAGCTACAAAATAGACTCCAACAGATAGTTGCTGCCCCGAGGGTTCAAAATATGGCAAAAACCCATAGTTTTCGCAGCCTAGGATGTACCAATCGCCGTCAGTACTCAACCACTCCTGAGGATGGAGGAGGAGTTTCTCCGGCTCGGACGGTTCCCCGCAATAGATTGCGGGAGAAGAATAGACCCTTCCCTGACTCAGGGTATCCGCATACGCCGCAACAAAGTAACATCTCCCTCCCCAGGGGAGAGGCATTGCCGCGGTTTTTTGCGTTGCATTTGGTATATCCTTAACTATCGTTACCATTTGGCTGGTTATGTCATATTCCGTTATGCGATAGCCATCGATTCCATCACCCCAGGAACACGACCCCCAACAGAATCCTGGCGACCACTCCCAAACGAATACATTGTATTGCTTGGTTGAG
>JBOGUK010000056.1:0-6590 GCA_050695915.1 Anaerolineales bacterium | reverse complement strand
GTCTCATAGTTGGGTTTCGGGGATCGTAGAGAAGGGGGATCCTGTTTACGGCGTAAACACTGGGTTTGGGATTTTTAGCGATAAGCGGATATCCAACGAAGATATCGTCAAACTAAATCGCAACCTGATCCTCAGCCACGCAGTCGGAACCGGTTCGGATTTGTCCCCTGAAATTGTCCGCGCGGCCATGCTGATTCGCGCTAACACTCTGGCAGGCGGTTACTCTGGGGCACGGGTCGAACTTGTCGAAACCCTGATCGAAATGCTCAACCAAGACGTGATTCCCTTCGTTCCATCCCAAGGCTCATTGGGTTCTTCAGGCGACCTGGCGCCATTGAGCCATCTGGCACTCGTAATGACTACTGACGAGCGCGACAAGGAAAATGAATCGGGATGGGCAAATTACAAAGGTGAACGCATGAGCGGCATGGAGGCGATGAAACGTGCTGGCATAAAGCGTTTGATCCTCGGGCCTAAAGAGGGACTGGCAATCACCAACGGCGCCACATTTTCGGCCGCCCTTGCTTCCTTAACTATTGCGCTGGCCGAAACATTGCTCGACGCGGCCGACTTGAGCGCAGCGATGACATTAGAGGCCTTGCTCGGCGTCTCGGCTGCCTTCGATGAGAGATTGCATAAGGCTCGTAAACAGCACGGGCAAGAGCGAGTGGCGGCCCGCATCCGCGCTTTGACGCAAGGCAGCACATTGTTGGATGCCGCGGGTCGCGTCCAGGATGTTTATTCGCTACGGTGCGCCCCACAGGTCCAAGGCCCGGCGCGGGAAACGTTGGAGTTTGCCAAGAGCATAGTCGAGCGAGAAATCAATGCCGCGACGGATAACCCTCTGTTGTTTGGTCCCGGTGAAGTGATTTCTGGCGGCAACTTCCACGGCGAGCCCATCGGGATGGTCATGGACTTTCTTAAGATTGCCATCAGCGAAGTGGCTGCCATATCCGAACGCCGAACCTATCATCTTCTGGACGGCAAGCTGAACGGGGGTTTGCCGCCTATGTTGGTCGCCGATGAGAAGTCTGCTGGCGTCAACTCTGGGATGATGATGCTTCAATACACCGCGGCCTCGCTGGTCCTCGAAAACCAGACGCTGGCTTCGCCTGACTCCATCCGCTCGCTGCCCACGTCCGCTGGCAAGGAGGATCACAATGCTAACGCCATGACCGCTGCGCGCAATGCTTATCAGGTTGCCCAGAATACCGCGCATGTTTTGGCGATTGAGCTAACCTGCGCGGCTCGTGCGCTGGATTTGAGATTAAACCAAATGACTAACGCCCAGCCGGGCACCGGGGTCTCCGAAGTCCACGGGCGAATTCGAAAAGCCGTACCCTATCAAGAAGGGGATACGTTATGGGGGCCAGAGGTCGAAAAGCTGCGGAAAATGATAGAAGATGAAGATTTATTAATCTAACAGCAGGGTTTGGTTGACAGGACGGATTAAATTGATAAAATTGATACAAATTGATTCCGGAAAGAGAGCGATACAGATGGCATTAGCCGACATTCAAACTGAGATCAAGACCGAAATCAAATCCCCTGAGTTGAGCCTCACGCCTGCTGCGGCTGAGGCCGTTCGCGGGTTGCTCAAAGACCGCCAGCTTGAAGGGCACGCCCTTCGCGTTTTCGTTGCCGGAGGCGGTTGCTCTGGCTATCAGTATGGTATGGCGCTGGAAGGCAATCCCCGCGAATCGGATCTGGTCCTCGAGCAGCACGGGGTTCGCGTGGTTGTCGACGAAGTTTCCATGAATTATTTGCGCGGAGCCAACATCGATTACGTGAACGATGTGATGGCCAGCGGCTTCAAGATCGATAACCCCAATGCCAGCTCCTCCTGCGGCTGCGGGCATTCCTTCCGCACCGATGGGCAGGATGCACCGCATCACGCCCACAGCGAAGGTTGTTGCTGAGAAAGTAGACAGGGAACAAGTAAACAAGTAGACAAGGGTAAGACCGAGGCATGCCTCGGTCTTTTTGTTTTAGTTATACTTGATTACTTGTCTACCTATCGATCCCTCAAATACGAAACAGCCGCCGCAAACAACCCCATCAGACCGATCCCAGTAATAAACATGCCAACCGGCAATCCCCCCACTCGTCCAGTTCCTTCTTGGGCGAACGTTGGGATGACGAGGGGTTCTTCAGGCGGAGTAAAAGTGGGCAGTCGGGTTGCCGGAATTTCCAAGACGAATTGAGCTGCGAGAGTGGGATCGATGGTCGGTGTGACGCGAGGCGTTGGCGTTGGCGGTTGCTCGATGATCGGAAGGTCAGCCG
Organism: Anaerolineales bacterium; assembly: GCA_050695915.1. Lineage (GTDB taxonomy): Bacteria > Chloroflexota > Anaerolineae > Anaerolineales > UBA11579 > JAMCZK01. Next base: position 4,307 of record JBOGUK010000056.1, on the reverse strand, counting down.
CGCCAAAAACCTGACTAACCAATGGCGCATACACCCAGGCTAATCCACCCTCCACGCCGTTGTAAACCACTTGTATCCATAAGCCAGCCGCGGAACGCCCTTTCGCTGGCACCTGCTGGCCGCCAACCAAGATACCAACTTCCGGGTAATCGGTTCCGGGGCCGCTGCGGACGTTGATCGTCGGATACGACGTGTCCACAACAACGTAGGGTCCAATCGGCGTGCCCGTTACGGTGGGGATCGCAACGGTGGGCTGTTGGGCATGTGCGTTATAAACGCCCATGCCCAATGGCATTAACGACAGACCCATTATGGTCAAAACCAAAAAGGCAAATGCACGTACTATCTGACGGGACATGTGGAAAACCAGAAGATTATAATCATCGAGAAATTAATCGGCCATGAAAAGCAGAATCTACCACGGTGATGTAGAACTGCAGGAGTTCACAGGCGCGCTGGCCAGTTATTTCAATCGCGGGGCTCTTAGTTCCTCCGCAAGTGTTGACGGGAACCAGGCTGTGGTCCAGATCGGCACGCGGCCGGGCCGCGGTTCCGGAGGCTCTACTCATCTCGGCGTGTTGCTCCGCAAAGTAGATGAGCGACTCGAGGTCCAAGTTGGAGAACAGGCTGCTCTTGGCTTGGCCGCCAGCCTGGGTGCCAGCGCCCTGCTCGCGCTCTTGAATCCATGGAATCTGCTTGGCCGGCTGGATGATATTGCGGTCGATATCGAACATCTTTCGCTTGAAGATCAAGTTTGGGCGGTCATTGATCGATTGGCCGCGCAGTCCAAGGCTAGTCGCCAGCTCTCAGATCGCTTGAAGCGGATGATTTGCCCCTACTGTGGCGTTGCAAATCCGCTCGGCGAAGGTCGCTGCCTTGCTTGCGGCGCTCCTCTCGGTGATGTTCAGCCGGACACCTGCCCCAATTGTGGCTACCTAGTCCTGGGCGGAGAAACGAAATGCCCGAACTGCGGTTATAAAATCGTGAACATAAAGCAAGTGAGTCGAAGTAAATGAACAGGTCGTGGCTATGCGCAGCACTCGTTTTGTTGATTGCGGCATGTGTTTCTCCCTCGGAGGAAACCGAAGCACCTGAGGCCACACATACAGAATTTGTCTTACTAACGGAAACAATGACTCCTGAAGAACCTACAGAAGATTTCACGCTGACCAGCCCCGCTTTCGCAGAAGGCGATGCCATTCCCGACCGTTTCGCCTGCACCGGAGCGAACCTCTCCCCTGAACTGCTCTGGAGTGGTGTACCAGCTGGGACTCAGGGTTTCGCCCTCATCTTTGACGATCCCGATGCGTCCGGAGGGTCGTGGGTGCACTGGATCGTCTACGGCATCCCCTCACGCGCTGCCGGTCTTCCACAGGGAGCGCCCAGGGCGCCGACCCTTGGGAACGGCACAGTCCACGGCGCCAATAGTTGGGGCACGCTTGATTACGGCGGTCCCTGCCCTCCTCCGGGCAGCCCACATCGCTACGTTTTCACTCTTTATGCGCTCGACCTTACGCTCGAGTTGGAACCAGGTGCCAGCAAGAGCGAGCTTTTGGCGGCTATGGAAGGTCATATATTGGCGCAGGCCGAATTAACAGGCACCTTCGGGAGATAATCAAACTGCCGTTTTTATCTCTTGGCTCTCCAAATTCCTCCACGCATGTCCGTGCGCATGAATGAAATCCGCCATTTCGGGTGGGCCCCAGGTTCCCGGCTCATAGAGGGGCAATTTCACCCTTGGTTGCTTTTCCCAGGCCTGTAATATCGGGTCAATAAATGACCAGGCTGCCACGGCCTCGTCGCTGCGCGTGAAGAGCGTGGCATCGCCCTGCATGCAATCCATGAGCAGGCGCTCGTAGGCTTCGGGCGATTCGCCGCCGAAGGTTTCAGCGTAAGAAAAATCCATTTTTACGGATTCAATGCGGTTTTCAGGGCCCGGCACCTTGGCGCCGAAGGTCATTGTGATGCCTTCTTCCGGCTGGATGTTAAGCAGCAGGCGGTTGGGCGCGTCGCCCGCCATGTTGCGCGCGCCGAACAAGGCAAGCGGCACCTGTTTGTATTGGACCGCGATCTCGGTTACACGTTTCGGCAGGTGCTTGCCGGATCGAATGAAGAATGGCACGCCAGCCCAGCGCCAGTTGTCTATATCAATGCGCATGGCCAGCAATGTTTCTGTGATCGAATTTTTTCTCACGCCCTCGTGATCGGTATATGCATCGATAGTTCTACCGTTCAGGCGGCCGGATGCATACTGGGCGCGAAATGCACAGCGCATGGCATCTTCGTCGCTAATCGGGTGAAGTGCGCGCAAGACTTTTACCTTCTCGTCGCGCACCGCATCCGGGGTGAAGGCAACCGGGGCTTCCATGGCCGTGAGAGTCAGCAATTGAAGGATGTGGTTTTGGACGATATCGCGGATCACGCCTGCGCTGTCGAAATATTCGGCGCGGCCGTCGACGCCCAATGTTTCCGCCACTGTGATCTGGACCGAATCGACATAGCGGCGGTTCCACAAGGGCTCGAAAATCCCGTTGGCAAAACGAAACACCAGGATATTTTGGACTGTCTCTTTGCCCAGGTAGTGGTCTATCCTATAGATTTGGTCTTCCTTAAATACCTGATGGACTCTCTCATCCAGCTCAATGGCGGATTGGAGGTCGCGACCGTACGGTTTTTCCACCACGATGCGCGTCCATCCGGTGGGAGAGGAGGCTAGTTTCACCTTACCAAGGTTGTCGATGATGGCCTCGTAGGCAGAGGGAGGCGTTGCCAGATAGAAGAGGCGGTTTTGCGCGCCCAGTTCATTTAGCACTCGATCCAATTCCGCGTAACCCTCGCTGTTTGTGAAGTCGCTGATCACATAGTGCATTCGACTGAGAAGTCCCGCCAAGACGCTCTCGTCGACTGGTTGAGTGCGGGAATGCTCCGAGACGGCCGCCCGCATCCGCTCGCGGAAACCCTCGGTTCCCCAATCGCGGCGGGCAAAGCCGATGATATGAAATTCGTTGGGCAGATGTTTCCCAAGGGTGAGTTGATAAAGCGCGGGCACCAGCTTGCGATGAGTCAGGTCCCCAGTGGCGCCGAAGATCACAAGGCCGATCGGTTCATCGAGGGTCTGCTGCTTATCGTTCATTCTGATTTCCGGACCGCATGTCCGCCGAATTGCTGGCGAAGAGCAGCCAGCACCTTGGCGGTGAAGCTCTCCTGTTGACGACTCGCAAAACGCTGAAACAGCGAAAGCGTGATCACAGGAACAGGCACGGATTCATTTATGGCTTCCATCACCATCCAGCGTCCCTCGCCCGAATCCTCTACCCACCCCGCGATTTGGTCCAGTTGCGGGTCTTCCTCAAAGGCGCGGACAGCAAGGTCCAGCAACCAGGAGCGCACCACGGAGCCGTCCTGCCAGATCTTGCCTACATGCTGGAGGTCTAGTGCAAAATCTGTTTTGGATTTCAATATTTCGAAGCCCTCTGCAAAAGACTCCATCATTCCGTATTCAATGCCGTTGTGCACCATTTTGACAAAATGCCCTGCGCCGCTTGGCCCCACGTGCCCCCAACCCTTATCAGGCGCCGGGGCCAGTGCCTCGAATATAGGTTTGAGGTTATCGGCGGCCTTTTTGTCGCCGCCGATCATCAGGGAATAGCCATTTTCCAAGCCCCAAATCCCGCCGCTGACGCCGGCATCGAGGAAGGAAATTCCCCTTTTGGACAACCCTTGAGCGCGCTTTATCGAATCGCGAAAATTCGAATTCCCACCATCAATGATCACATCCCCTGCGTTAAGTAAATTAGCCAGTTCGTCCACAGCATTTTGGGTGACCTCGCCTTCGGGGAGCATCATCCATATGTGACGGGCTGGGGAGAGTTGAGAAACGACCTCCTGCAAGGAAGAAGCCGGAGATAAACCGGCTTCTTCCTGGATCTGCTGGGTGACATCGAATGTGCGGTTGTAGCCAACCACCTCATGCCCGGCTTTCAGCAAACGCCGCGCCATGTTTCCCCCCATTCGTCCCAAACCAAGCATCGCCAGTTTCATGGTTTTTCTCCTTATATGAGTGCGGCAGGGAAACTCATCTTACCGCAGGTAAGGTCTCAACCCTACAAAGATATTATTCCGCGTCCCCCTACCCCCCTCCTAAGTTGCAAGTTGCTAGCGACACACAATTAGCAACATTTCCCGGCTAGCATTGCTAGCTTCAGGGCAGGCTTTTACACATCTGCACATCCGTTTTTGATGCATTAAGCCACAGAATTCAACAATTGAGGCGCTTTACCGATGTTTGTCAAGGTGTTCGTAGGATC
>JBOGUK010000055.1:0-3965 GCA_050695915.1 Anaerolineales bacterium | reverse complement strand
CGATGTAGTCATGATGGGGCGGGTGGGACGCTTGGGGCTGTTTCGTCGGCCGAGCGGAGCGGATCACGATCTGGCGCAGCGAAGTCTCCAGGTGGTCGAACTTGAAGATCTGGCTCAGCGCCAGATTGGCGAGCTGTCCGGTGGTCAGAAGCAGCGCATGTTCATTGCGCGGGCTCTGGCGCAGGAGGCCGATCTTGTTCTGCTTGACGAACCACTAGCCGGATTGGATGCTAACTCACAAGATCAGATACTCAAGATTCTTGATGACTTAAAGAGACGCAAGGTCACGGTGCTTTTTGCCACTCACGACTTGGAATTGGCCGCGCAGCGATTTGACAAAATCCTGCTGCTCAACCGCAGACTGATCGTCTATGGTTCTCGGCAAGACGTTTTCACAACGGCCAATCTAGCCGAGGCTTATGGCGGTTATATGCAGATGATCGAGACACCTGAAGGCCGCATCATGATCGGAGACAGCGGCGGCCACCACGGGCATGAGGGGGAAGGGCGGCATGGCTAACTGGCTTCTGGAGCCCCTTGCATACGCCTTTATGCAGCGCGGTTTGCTGGCGGCCGTGATCGTCGGCGTGGTGTGCGCCTTGGTGGGATGCTTTATTGTCTTGCGTGGGATCGCCTTCCTCGGAGATGCCCTGGCACACTCCATCCTACCCGGCCTCGCCGTTGGCTATCTTGTTTCCGGAAGCTCATCAGCGGCGCTTTCAATCTGGGCGCTGGGAACAGCCGTGCTGGTGGCCTTGGGGATCAGCACGTTGAGCCGCGACGCGCGTATCCGGCAAGACACGGCGATCGGCATCCTATTTGCGGGGATGTTTGCGTTAGGCATCGCTTTGATTTCCAGCATCCGCAGTTACGCGGTAGACCTGGCCCATTTTCTGTTCGGCAATATTTTGGGAGTGACCGATACTGATTTGATCCTGATGTCAATTGTCGGCGCGCTCGTATGTTTGATCATATTCTTGTTTTACAAAGAATTCATGGTTCTTTCTTTTGATCCCGTATTGGCTGCCACTCTGCGCTTGCCCTCTCGCGCACTGGAGTCTCTTCTTTATGTGCTCATCGCCGTCGCCATTGTTGTTTCACTGCAAACGGTGGGCGTGGCCTTAGTCGTCGCAATGCTAGTCACTCCAGCCGCGGCGGCTTCATTAGTTACAAAGAAACTCAGGCATATGATGTTTGCTGCAGTGTTCATCGCAGCCGGATCGGGCATCGTGGGGTTGTATGCTTCGTTTTACTTGAATATTTCTTCGGGTGCGACTATCGTGCTGACCTGCACTCTTGTTTTCATTTTGATTTGGTTGAAACAAAGTTTGCTGCAGACGCGATCTAAACCAACCGCGCCCTAGCCGCCCGCCTCTCCCAGGGCAGAATGTATTTCCTCAACAACCGTGCCTTCCCGTTCGTTCTCCAAGGCTTCGCGAAGCGCAGCAATGGCGGCATCGCCGCCAATCGCTCCCAGGGCCCACGCAGCATGACCGCGGACCAGAGGTTCGGTTTCGGCTAGAAGCGCACGCCGAAGTGCAGGCACGCGCGATGCGTCACCTTCATTGCCAAGAGCAACAGCAACGTTACGCAGGTAACCGCGTCGCTTAGCGCGTTTGACCGGGCTGTTTTGGAACTTGCGATTAAACTTTTCAACGCTTAGACGCAATTCACTTTCAAGTTCGACAATATCATGCCCCACTCGCGGAAGGAAGGATGGATCTCCAGAAGCCAGCGCGAATCGCTCGTTCCATGGACAGACTGCCTGACAAACGTCGCAACCGAATATCCAATCACCCATCTGGGGGCGCAAATCAGCAGGAATCCGACCTTTCAATTCAATCGTGAGGTATGAAATGCAGCGACTGGCATCCAGTGTCCGATCTGGAAGGATGCACTCCGTCGGGCAAGCCTCGATACAGCGCTTGCAACTTCCGCAGTGATCTGTTTCTAATGGCTGGTCTGGTTCCAACTCAATACCCAGAAGGATCTCTGCGAGGAAAAAGTACGATCCTTTTTCGGGGTTGATCAACATTGTGTTCCTGCCAATCCAGCCGAAGCCGGCACGCTGCGCAAACTCTCGTTCAAGGATCGGCCCGGTGTCTGTGTACCAGCGGTTAGGCACTGGATGGCCTACCTCATGTTCGATGAATTCCACGATCGCTTCAAGGCGCTCCGACAGGACCTGATGGTAGTCTTCTCCCCAGGCATAGGCAGCTATCCGCCCATGACCAGAACTATCGCTCGCTTTCGAATCTGGATTCGAATACGGGAGTCCTAGCACTAAAACGGATTTGCATTCCGCCAGGATTTCCCTTGGATCGGCCCGCCGTTTATACGCTTTTTCTCCTTCCAGGTAATCCATTTCCCCGTTGCGGTCGTTTTTTACCCAAGCTCTGTACACTTCCAGATGAAGCGGCGGATCAGGAGTTGTCACGCCAACCAGATCAAAACCCAGTTGGTGCGCCTTGTCCTTAATCTGTTGAGTTAGCTCTCTGGTTTCAGCCAAAACAAAAAGTCCTTGCGAATCGCAAGGACTTTCTAATCTGTAGAACCCGAATTGTCTAGGGCTCGATGTAAGTGATGATTAAATTTACGCCGCCGTTGAGGAAGCGGACAAGCCTGTCGCCCGATGGGGCGCCCGTGAATCGCAACTGATACTGCAAAGTGGACGATCCTAAAGAGCTTTGCAGTCGCGTCTTCACTTCGTTGTCTACGAAGGCAGTCGAGAGTTCTACTGAACTGCACCACTCGATATCCGGTCCAGAGCCCGAGGAGGAGTAAGAGGCGGCATCGAGGGGAAAATAAACTCCAGCGTAAGCCTGCAAGCAACCCATGGTGAATGGGTTGCTCACCGTGTCGAAGCCGGAAAAGTCGACTTTGACTTCCTGGATCGTTGAGCCCGTTGGTATGCCCGAGATGTCGAAGGACACAAATCCGCGCACGCCGACACCTGCGGATGATCCTGCGTATGCCTGGGAAGACACGTTACCGTTCGCGTCAACGCGTCCTACCTGGCTCGCAGCAAATGTATTGCCGCCTGAACTGCCAGAACCGCTCCCCGTGACATTGATCTCCACGAAGAAGCTGCCGAAGTTCTGCCCCGAGGCATTCCGGAGAGCCCAGTAGCCAGTATATTTTCCACCCGTGCTGGGAGCTGTCAGATTGACCGAGATATCAACAGTTGACCCCGGAACGATGCTGCCTGTCAGGGCCTGCGCCGCAGGACCTCCCATGGCGTTTCCACTGACGAAAACAACGGAATAAGTCGTAGTCCATGTGCAGGTCCCGGAGTTCCGTAACCGCCAGGTTTTAACAAACGTGGCACTTGGCGCCCTCTGCTCACCATCTGGCACGGTGACATCTGTTACAAACTGCATTGCATCGCACCCACCGCCTCCCCCAGACGCGCTTGTGGGCGGCAATGTGTTGGTGACGGCCGGAGTATTGGTTAACTGTTCAGTTGCGGTAGGTTCAGGTGTATTTGTGCTGCTAGGCGTGAGCAGCGCATTCGACGTGAGTTGCGCGTTCACAGTTTCTGCAGCGGCGGTCTGCACTTGCTCTGCTGAGTTTCCACCAGGCAGGTTGCAGGCGCTCAAAAAAAATACGATCGCCAGAACGGCACATACCAGCCGTATCGACTTCATTAGGCAAAAAACTCCTACGCGAATTTGGCGGATTCTAGCAGAAACTATCAGGCGATGTGTTCGCCAAGGTTAAGCGTTGGTGAGCAGCGCATCCACTCGCTGCATGAGGTGATCCAATTCGAAAGGCTTACGGATGTATTCCTTCGCCCCAGCATCGAGTCCAGCCTGCACTTCATCCGAATTACCTTTAGCTGAAATGATCAGAATCGGCGTTTGGGAAAACTCATCCCGCGCCTTTAACTTCTCGCATACCTGATAACCGGTCAGTCGCGGCATGTGCAGGTCCAGGATGATCAAGTCGGGCCTGGATTCCTGGGC
>JBOGUK010000054.1:0-10491 GCA_050695915.1 Anaerolineales bacterium | reverse complement strand
CCTGTGAAAAGGTGGGGAGCTTTAGGTTAAGCCTGCAATTACCTCTGCTAATCGGGGAAAGGCATAAGGTTGAGATCTCAAAAAGAAAAATCCTCTAATGTCAAGAACCATAACTTAGTGCTGCTGGCAAAGTTATGCAATAATCGGGGACTGACCATGAAAAATCGATTGGCGAGATTCTTCCAAAATGAAAAACTAAGCGTCCCCACGGTCATCCTGTTGCTGACCCTGTTCGCATATGGCCTCTTTGCGCCGCGGATGGGTTTTTACTGGGATGACTGGCCCTTCGCATGGAGCCACAGGTTTTATGGTTCGGCGCAGTTCGTCGAAGCATTCAGCACCAACCGGCCGATACTTGGCCCAATCTTCATGCTTACCACGGCCATCTTCGGTGGGAATCCGGTTACCTGGCAGATCGTCGGTTTGGTGGCGCGATTCCTTCTATCACTTGTTCTCTTTCAAGTGCTGCGTCTCGTGTTCCCCAATCAAAAAGCAAACGTCCTCTGGGTGATCTTCCTTTTCACCGTTTATCCCGGATACGGGCAGCAGTGGGTGGCTTTCACTCATGTGAACCAGGAGTTCATTCCGCTCATTTTTCTGCTGACCTCTTTTTTCATCAGCATATGGATCCTACGAAATAAAGGGTCGCAATGGATGATTCCGCCGGCATTATTCTTTCAGGTTTTGGGGTTGGTTTCGACCGAATACTTTTTTGGATTGGAAATCATTCGGGCTCTGTTCATCCTGAAAATCTTCTCTGAAACAATAAAAGACAAAAAGAAACTTCTACAAAAAACTGTCGCAGCCTGGTTTCCCTATTTGATCGTTTGGACCCTTGTCGCGCTTTGGTATTACTTCTTTTACAGTTCGGGTGCCTACCGTTCGTACGACGTTGCACGTTTTTCGAGCGAAGGCCTCTCGGCGGCGGCGGTGCTTAACGAATTCCTGAATACCATCTTTTTAGCCGGATTCACCTCGTGGTTGCGAGCGTTCAGCTTGTTCGCCGCCGTCGATGGAACTTCAATTCAAGTTTTCACCTTTGCAATTCTTGTGGTTACAGCGCTGCTGGTATTCACTTTCATTGCCAGCGTCCATACCCCGAAGCCCGCTCGACGGGCGCCGAAAGCGGAAGCTTCCTTCGGCTGGTGGGCGCTGGCAATCGGTTTCGTAGGCATCTTCGCGGGCAGGCTGCCCTCGTGGGCGGTTGGCTTCACGCTGCGGTTTGATTTTGACCATGATCGGTTTTTCGTATCCATGATGCTGGGAGCCAGTCTTTTTATAATCGGCCTGGCGGATTTGATTCTGAAAGTAGGGAAAAGCAAAGTTGTCGTCCTAAGCTTGCTCATCGGGCTTTGCGTTTCGCAGCAGTTCTGGACGGCTGATGCATACCGGCGCGATTGGGAAAATCAGCGCGCATTTTTCTGGGAGCTGGCCTGGCGCATGCCGGCGCTTGAAGAAAATACGCTTTTACTGGCCGACGAATTGCCTTTCGATTACGTTTTCGATTTGCATCTGACCGCGCCAGTCAACTGGGTTTTAGCGCCTTCGCTGCAAAGTCATGATTTGCCATACATGTTGTTTTACATTAGAAGCCGGCTGGGTTCTTCGCTTCCGTCTCTGGAGCCGGGTACGCCGATCACGATGCCTTTCCGCACCGCAACCTTCATGGGCAATACGTCGCAAAGCATCACGATCTACAAAGAGGATGTCAGTTGCCTGCGCGTGCTCGACCCGGTCTACGCGGATGAAGAAACAGTGATCGGTGAGCGAAGAGTTCTGGCTGATGCCATCCAGCTTTCCGATCCCAGTTTGATCTTTGTTGATGCTCCTGCTCCAACTCTCGATGAAACTATCTTCGGACCTGAGCCTGCGCATGGCTGGTGTTATTACTATGCAAAGGCGGAATTAGCGCGGCAGGAGGGGGATTGGGAGCAGATTGTGCGTTTATATGAGCAAGCGCAATTAGCAGATTTGGGGGCACAAAAGCCAGTGGAATACCTGCCGTTCATCGAGGCCTATGCCAAGACCGGGGACGTTGAAACCGCCAATGAATTAGAGGCTTTGACGAAAGAAGCCCAGCCGGCCCTGTGCGATGCTATTGAGGCAATCGCCGAGCGAACTGGGCAGCCATGGCTGGCGTCTGCTTGCAAGTGACGGCAGGCGGACGTGAACGTCAAGATCTGTAATTAGAAACCAGCAATCAGCGATCAGCAATACGTTTACTCGACGCCACCCTAAAACTTGTCCTGAGGAGCCGCGCTAGCGGCAGAGCTTGCCCTGACCCTAACTCTGAACGACGTGAAGAGGAAGGGGAACGGGAAGGATCCCTTTCCAACGACTACTCCACGCCAACCTTAAAGTTTCCCCGAATCGCCCGATTCGCCCACAAAGTACTTGCATAGACAAATGCCCCATGCTAGAATGGCGAACTTTTCCCCCAAGATACAGGGCTTTGCAAGATTGACCTCCCTGTATGTAGGGGGGAAATTTAATTCAATGAGACGACCCGGATGAATTGCCCTCACTGCGGCGACGCCAACCAGGAAGGCAGCAAGGTGATCGACACCACTCACGACGCGCGCGGTGGCATCCGGCGGCGGCGTGAGTGCAAGAACTGCGGCAAGCGCTACAGCACCTACGAGCGGCCGATCCTGGCGGCGCCGCTGATCATCAAGAAAGATGGCAGCCGCGAAGAGTTCGACCACGATAAATTGGTGCGCAGCGTTCAAATTGCCTGCGTCAAGCTGCCTGTTTCGGCCGCGGACGTCGATCGGCTGGCAGGGCAAATCGAAGCCAAGCTCACCCAGATGGAAAAGTCCGAAGTGCAGTCCCGCGTGGTCGGCGACATGGTCATCGCCGGGTTGAAAGACCTCAATGAGATCGCCTACATCCGTTTCGCTCTCGTTTACCTGGGACTGAACGATCTCCGCACGATTCGCAAGGAAGTCGATAGCTTAATCGCCGCAAGCTGAGGCGAAACCCGCGGCAGCCGCCCGCTGGGCCGCGGCCTCTTTGTCTCGAAAAATTCGTCGCAAACATAGGAGCGCCAACATGTTGAAGGAAAGGAAGACCGCAAAATCCACTAGGAAGCCGGGTCTCTTGCCGACGCCGAAGCTGCCTGAAAAGCTGGTCAGCGTGCGGCTGGGCGAGAACGCACTGCAAGTTTTTCAGCGACGCTATATGCGCCGCGGGGAAGACGGCAAACCCATCGAAACCGTGGAGCAGACCTATTGGCGCGTGGCTTATCACGTGGGCAAGGTGGAAGAAAAATGGGGCGGCGATCCAATGAAAGCGGGCGAAGATTTTTATTATTTGCTCGGCGCGCAGCGCTTCACTCCGAACTCGCCGACCTTCACCGGCGCAGGCACGCCCATCGGACAGCTGGCAGCGTGCTTCGTGCTCCCCATCAGCGACGACATGGGGCGTGCCTCTTCCGGTATTTTCCAGACGCTGCGCGACGCGGCGCTTATCCAGCAGACTGGCGGCGGCAACGGCTTCGCCTTTTCGCGGCTGCGCCCGAAAGATTCGCATGTGAAATCCTCCGCCGGGCGCGCTACTGGGCCCGTGGGCTTTTTGCGCGTCTACGATCAGGCCTTCGGCGAGATCGCTCAGGGCGGAACGCGACGCGGCGCCAATATGGCCGTGCTGCGCTGTGACCACCCCGACGTGGAAGAATTTATTACCTGCAAGACGGACGAGAACGCCATCACGAATTTCAATATTTCGGTTGGCATCACCGACGCGTTCATGCGCGCCGTGCAAGCTGACGCCGACTGGGATTTGCGCTTCATCGACATCACAGACCCGCGCGCGAAAGGGTTCGATGGCACCCTGGAACAAGCGGAAGCTGCCGGGCTGCCCATCAAGGTGCACAAGACCGTGAATGTGCGCGAACTCTTCGACAAGATCGTGACCCAGGCTCACCACAACGGCGAGCCTGGTCTGCTGTTCCTCGACGCGTCCAATCGCAGCAATCCTGTCCCGCATTTGTATCCGCTCGAAGCTACAAACCCGTGCGGTGAGCAATGGCTTGGCCCATATGAGAACTGCTGCCTTGGCTCAATTAATTTGGCGCAGCATTTCGGCCCCGAGGGCACTGTGGATTGGGAGACGTTGCGCGTCAGCACCGTGCTCTCCACGCGTTTCCTCGACGACGTGGTCGAGGAGAACGCTTACGTGCCCGCGGTGCCGCAGCTCAAAGAAGCTGCGTACCGGGCCCGCCGCATCGGGCTCGGCATCATGGCGCTCGCCGACCTGCTGTATCACGTCGGCATTCGCTACGGTTCCGAAGAAGCTCAGGAATTCTCGGCGCAAGTGATGGAGTTCGTGCGCTATCACTCCATGCTCACCAGCATCGATTTGGCCAAGGAACGCGGTCCCTTCCTCGCCATCGAAGGCAGCATCTACGATCCGCAGAACCTGACCTGGAAGCCGCCCACACCACTGCGTGCCTATTCCGGCGATTACGGCCGCCCCGCACTCGATTGGGACGCGGTGGTCAGCGGCATTAAGCAGCAGGGTATCCGCAACGCCGCCCAGACCACCATCGCACCAACCGGCACCATCGCCACGATCTCTGGCTGCGAGGGCTATGGCTGCGAACCGGTGTTCGCGTTGGCATACCTGCGCCACGTGAATGACCACGGCAAGGACCTCACGCTCACCTACACCAGCCCGCTCTTCGAGCGCGCCCTGGACGTTTCGGGCCTGGATAAAGCCACACGCGAGAAGGTCATCGCGCAGGTGGTTTCCGAAGGCACCTGCCAGAACGTGGAAGAACTGCCGCAGGATTTGCGCGACACATTTGTTGTTTCAGGCGACATCAGCGCCGAGGAGCATGTGCGCATGCAGGGGGCGCTGCAGGCTTTTGTGGATAACAGTTTGTCCAAGACCATCAATTTCCCGTCCGAGGCCACCGAGGAGGACGTGGCCACGGCGTACATGTTGGCCTGGGAACTGGGCTGCAAGGGCATCACCGTATATGTCACCGGCTCGCGCGAAAAAGTGGTGCTGGAAACGCACGCCACGGCCAAGTCCAAAGAGCCCGCCATGGTGGCGCCGATCTGGAACGAGAGCCGCAAACCGCGCCCCGGAGTGATGCGCGGTTCCACGTATAAGATCGAAACGCCGCTGGGCACGGCATTCGTCACCATCAACCAGAACGGGGACGAGCAGCCCTTCGAGGCCTTCATCACCAGCGCCAAAGCCGGCTCCGAGACCGCCGCCGTCAGCGAATCCATCGGGCGGCTGGTCTCCTACATCCTGCGCCTGGCTTCGCCGATCGCGCCGCGCCAGCGGTTGCTGGAGATCCGCAACCAGCTCGCCGGGCTCGGCGGCGACCGCCAACTCGGCATGGGCCCCAAGCGCGTGCGCTCCCTGCCGGACGGCGTCTCCAAAGTCATCGACGAATACCTGCGCGATACTGAAGAAGCGGGTGCAGTGCCCCAAACAAACGGCAAAGCCGAAGACAGCGCCAGCGAGCAGGTCGCCGCACCCGTTGCTACCCCGCAGGCCATTGGCGAGCTGTGCCCCGAATGCGGGCACGCAACCCTGGTGAATGAGGAAGGCTGCAAGAAGTGCTACACGTGCAGTTTTAGTGAGTGCTGAGGTCAACGTTTGTCGCCGTCGAAATAGGATATTTTCTCGCGCCGCAGCAATTTGGATTGACCGAAAGCGAACCGCGATTGTGAAGAACAATGACAATTGATATAGGATTCCCTGCTCGTCTTAGTTTTCGCAATACTTCCTGGAGTTCCGGCTCAATGGACATTTAGATCCTTTTTTGGGTCAAATTGGCGCCAGTCTGACTGGGAAAAAGCAATTAGCGTAATTCTGTTTAGTATCGCTGGGTTCATCCTCTATGTAATGTCTAGCCAGAGAGTTGGACTGCCTTCACCTGTATATGTACTCCCCAGTTCTTTTGCTGTTGAAAATTTAGACTCGGCTGTAATACAAGAGATGGCAGCGTCTTACTTAGGACATATGATGGCCTCAGAGCTTATTGCGTTGGTCACGATCGGGGTCTTTAAGGTTCTTGGCAAGTATTTACCAAACTCCCCCTATCCTGCAGCCTGGGATGATTTCGTGAGAAATGACATTCCAAAGCACTGGGCTGCCATTAAACTAAAAAAGGGTGAGGCTTATGCAGGGATAATCAAATATGCCGATATCTCGGTGCATCAAGGGGAGCGCGACATAGTTCTTTCAGAACCTGCGCGCTATGATAAAGAAAAACAGGTCTATTCAGCTGTCTCATACCAAGGTATGTTCCTGCCCGCAGGATTGATTTCATCGATTGCCGTTGTGACAGATCCGGACAGAGATAATCGAGTCACTCCAATTGGATCAACATTGTTTCAAGAGGAAGGTTGAGTATGGTTGAGAATAACAACCAGCAAGAAAGCACGAGTCAAAGGCCAAGCGAAGGTCAAACAAACATAGTTAATACTAACTACGAAAAGAGTAGCCAGAGGCCGGCCCCGCCCGAAAGCGTGCCAAAGGTACCCCCGCCGCCACCCGGTCCCCCCGATTCCTCTGAGTAACGCGGTCGAATATCTCCGGCGGATAAACACATAAAAATGGCAAAGGAAGAGGGCAAGGAAGGCGGGACGAAAGTCAGCTAAGAGAAGCACTTGGCGCGCAGAGCGCTCGAAGGGCAAGAAGTACTCCGGCGGTGACAAAACCCGCCGCCCGAGAGCAGGCACACGCAAGCGCTACTGGCGCTCCGGCTACCGCCGCAAGGATGGCAGCCGCGTCAAAGGCCACTATGTGACCAACCCAAAATTACAGGCCAGGGCAACCAGTTGAGCCGCCGGATGGTCCTGCGCCGCCTCCGCCGCCATAGTCTCACCATAAGCAAAGCGCAGAATCTAAATCGCGTCTATCATTAACCCAACTTGTCTGGACAAAAGCGTTCCGTGAAACGGTTTTGTGAGGAAGGAGAGCAACATGGCAGCGAAGAAAGCTAAGAGAAAAGCTAAGAAAACCGCGAAGAAGTCGGCGAAGAAAAGCTCCTGGCGCGGCGAACGATCCAAAGGTAAGAAATACTCCGGTGGCGACAAATCCCGTCGCCCGAAGGCCGGCGCCCGCAAAACCTACTGGCGCTCCGGCTACCGCCGCAAGGATGGCAGCCGCGTCAAAGGCCACTACGTCAAGAACCCGAATTACCGGGGGGAATAAATCAGCGGTAATTTTCTCTGGTCTAAAAAAGGAGGATATTTAAGGGACGGGTTTCAAAACCCGCCCCCTTGTTGAATTTCAAGAGGAATTTTGTTGATTGGCCTTGAACATCAATCGCTTGTTGCCGTAGTCTGCACCCCTCGTGCCCACAGCTTGTCCAATGCCCAGGCAAAGCGCTCTGGCTCGGCGCGGTGCGGTGGGTCGAAGTGGCTCCGACCCTCGTAAACCTCTACGCGTATGTCGGGAAATATTCCGGCCAATGTACTTGCATTACGTTCGTAGAATGACCGGCTCAGGCTGCCCAGAGCGTAATAAACAGGCTTTTGGAATTTATTCAAGGTTGCCCGATCCAGATGGTAGCTTTTAAATGCTCGGGCAAATGCCTCAAGGCCCGCGGGCCTCTTGGCCATCCAGGCCGGCGGCGGGCCAGGTGGAATGGGTAGAGCGGGCGGCTCTACACCCGGGCGCATTTGCCAATGAGCAAATGCTCGCGACCGCTCTTCGGCTGGTAGAGCCATGACTCGGTCGAGCTCAGCCCAATCCGCGACATCCTCTGCTGTCCAGTCCTCGTTGCCGATCCAGGCAGGTTCGATCAATGCGAGACTTCTAAGGCGCTCTGGGTATTTGGCCGCGAAGGCGAGAGATGATGCGCCACCGCCGGAATAACCGACCAGGTGAAAGCTCTTGAAGCCAGCCGCGTCGGCGGCTCGTCGGATGCCCTCGACCTCGAGCTGCAGCCCAAAGTCCGGCGGAGGAGACTCAGTGGCGTAGACTTCAAGGTCCTTGAGAATGGGTTGGACATCGTCCCTGAGCGCTTCAAGGAGTGGACCATAGGCGAGTTCGGCAGGCATCACCCCGCCAGGTACGCAAATAACGGGTAATCGATCCTTAGATGAAAGTTCACTCTTTTCCATTCAAGTTTCTCCTATTGCTCTACGAAAACAACTCGTCCGCTAAGTACTGATCGCTCTCATATACCCAAGCTTCCTCAATTCTGCCGTTTCGGGTCAAGTAATCGAGCGAGCGCCGCCACTCAAAGGTCTTGCCTTCTCGCTCGGCAGTTAAATCAGCCAGAACAACTATGCGTTCATCGCTGGTTAGAATGCCGACCACATTTGGATGGAACGTCCCGCCTGAGATGTCCATTTGCTTCTGCCAGAAACTGAGCAATTCTTGTTTACCATGATACATGCCTGACACACGGCTTCGCCCAGGGCAGTGCAGAATAATCTCGTCCGCGAATACACACAGCGCCGTTTCCATATCCCGCCGATTGATAGCATCAAAGTACGTGTGGATTAAGTTCTCATTGGAGTTTGTCATTTTTATCCACCATGTGCTCCAAGTATATAAAATCGGTGCAATCCACTATTATAAGCTGGCTGGGACGCACAACGTATGGATTATCTGAAATCGTTGGGAGTTTCAAAACGTGGTCTGCGCTGGCACGCCAACAAATACGTACCTTGTTGGGATTAGCTGATACCGTCGGCAATTAGCTTCGCCGACTACGTTGAAACAAAAAAGAGACAGTTTATGCCTCTTTTGTTGTAGTCGCAAGCTATGATGTATTATCTTAAAGATAGAATCTCACCTACCTTATGCCGCATCTAAAAACGCGGCGACTCGCTTGCCCGGTGCTGCTTAGAACTAAGGTCCAGAGACCGCCCAGAGGGAAAATAGTCGTCGACCGCGCGCGGCTGATCGACGCTTTAGATCAGAATCTCCCCTTACACAAAATCACCTTGATCTCCGCACCGGCCGGGTACGGCAAAACAACTTTGCTGGCCGAATGGGCGCGGGCGACCAAAGTGGAGAGCGCCTGGCTTTCGCTTGACGAAGGCGAAAGCGATGCGGAAACATTCCTGCGTTATCTGTTCTTGGCCTGGGAGAGTATCCAGCCACAGATCGTTGAGACCGAACTGGGAGTGTTGCTTTCCGCGTCGGAATTGCAGCTCGATGCGATATTGTCCGCGTTCGTCAACGCGGCGGTGGACCGCGAGGTGGATATCGTTTTCATTCTTGACGATTATCATCTGGTTCAGGGCGAGGAAATCCACCAAGCGCTCACCTTTCTCCTCGATCATTTGCCGGGCAATTTCCACTTCGTCGTAAGCACGCGTTCAGACCCTCCGCTTCCTCTGGCGCGCTACATGGCCAGAGGGCAGTTCTGGTCTTTAAGCGCGGTTGATCTGAGCTTCTCGCTTGAAGAGGCATCAGAATTCTTCCAGCGCTTTTCAGACTCCGATCTGGATAACGAAACGCTGGCGGATGTCCATAGGCAAGTTGAGGGGTGGCCTGCCGGAATGCAGCTTGTCGCCATGGCCCTGCACCGCAACCCTGAGATGCCGCGTCAAATTGAACTCGGCAAAGTTCACCACATTACCGATTACTTCGGACAGGAAGTCCTGCGCGGGCTTTCGCCGCAAAAACAGGAATTCCTGCTGGCCACTAGCATCCTCGAATCGCTGACCGCCTCGTTGTGTGAAGCAGTGACCGGGGCTGGGAACGCCATAAAAATTCTGGAAGACCTTGAGCGCGACCATTTCTTTATCATTCCGCTGGATGACGCGCATGAATGGTTTCGCTATCACGCACTTTTTGCCTCTTATTTGCTCCGCGAACTGGCACGACGAAATCCGGAACGCCTTGGTGAATTACACAGTAGGGCAGCAGCCTGGTATGCAGCTCAGGACATGCCGGACCAAGCCTTTCGGCATGCCATCGCCGGAGGCGACCCACAGGCCGCTATTCGCGTCGCCGAGCGATATTTTGTGGTCAGGATGCTTAGAGGTGAAGTTAGAACCGTGCAGCGCTGGATGAAGTTGGTACCTCAGAAATGGGTGGATGACCACCCTTCATTTGCCATTGCTCGCGCTTCTCTATATTTGTTCCAGGGGCAATTCGAGCAAGGAGTGCAGTTGGCCGAAGACCTCGTAGCCAAATTGACTGACCAGGCAGATAGATTTCCTTCTGAGCTTGGGCAGGCCATGTCGCTGCGTTGCGCGGCAGCCTGCATGCTAGGCGACTTGGATTCCGCCGAGCGGTATGCCCAGCGATCTCTTGAACATCTTCGCGACAAGGATCTTGGTTTTCGTATTTCGCTTTTTCTGGCCCTTGGCGATAGCTATCGCCGCTTTAGCCGCTGGGACCAGGCACGCGATTCGTATCACCAGGCGCTCGCCCTGGCGCGCAAAGACCCCATACTGAAGTTTGCCGAGGTGCATGCGTTTGGGGCATTGGCCGATCTTGATCTTCGCCTTGGAGCCCTTCAGGAAGCAGTCGGCAACTGGGAAAGGGCCGAATCAGCTC
>JBOGUK010000053.1:0-3245 GCA_050695915.1 Anaerolineales bacterium | reverse complement strand
ATCACGCACCGGGCCCTCGCTTCGTTGTTCGTCGATCGCGGCGTCCATCTCGACCGCACCTACCAGCTGAACTTCGGCGGCAACATGGACTTCTACAACATGCTCGAACGCGAACGCCTCGAGTCCAAGAAGATCTCTAAGACCGGCGCCGTCACCAGCATGCTGCCATACTCGCTCGAGGAAGGCGACGTGCACGTTGGGCCGAGCGATTACGTGCCCTGGCTCACAGATCGCAAGTGGGCACACATTCGCATGGAGGGCCGCGCCTTCGGCGACGTTCCCCTGAACGTTGAGGTCAAGCTGGAGGTTTGGGATTCGCCGAATTCCGCCGGCGTGGTGATCGACGCTGTTCGCTGCGTGAAGCTCGCTCTGGATCGCGGTGTTTGCGGTCCCTTGATCGGCCCATCAGCCTACCTGATGAAGACCCCTCCACAGCAATTCAGCGACGACGATGCTCGGCGGATGATCGAGGATTTCATCTCGGCGAAAACCACAGAAGTCAGCTAACCGTCTCCCGCTATGAATGCCCCAACACGGGATGGGGCACATATTCTTTTTCAAGCCGCTGGATATCCGCCTCGCTCAATTTGACATCAAGCGCCGCAATAGCGTCCTCGAGATGGGGCATCTTGGTTGCGCCAATGATCGGGGCGACAACGCCGGGTTTGTGCAGCAGCCAGGCCAGAGCAACCTGAGCGTTCTTAACCCCTTTATCCTTCGCAACCTTCTCGACAGCCTCAACGACCTTGAAATCTTCATCGGCGTAATACATGTCTTTCGCGTACTGATCGCTCTTGGAGCGCTCGGTGGCGCCGCTCTTATCCGGCGTGCGGTTGCCGGCAAGGAAGCCGCGGGCGAGCGGGCTCCAGGGGATCAAGCCGACACCCTCCTCAACACATAGCTTGTTCATTTCGCGCTCTTCTTCGCGGTAGATCAGGTTGTAATGGTTCTGCATCGAAATAAACCGCGTCCAACCATGCAGGTCTGCAAGGTAAAGGGATTTGGCAAACTGATACGCGTACATGCTGGATGCGCCGATATAACGCACCTTTCCGTCGCGAACAAGGTCTTTCAGCGCTTCCAGCGTTTCTTCGATGGGTGTTTGATAGTCCCAGCGATGGATCTGATAAAGGTCGATGTAATCTGTGCCCAAGCGATGCAATGATTCCTCGACAGCCTGCATAATGTGCTTACGCGAAAGCCCGCTCGTATTCGGTTTATCGCTTCCGTAGGGATAGAAAACTTTGGTGGCCAGTACTACTTCATGGCGCCTGGCGAAATCCTTGATCGCTCTTCCTGTGATCTCTTCACTCACGCCATGTGAGTACATATTGGCAGTATCGAAAAAGTTGATCCCCGACTCAAACGCTTTCTGTATGATAGGATGCCCGGCTGCCTCGTCGAGCACCCAGGGGCGCCATTTGCTACTGCCATAGCTCATCATCCCCAGACAAATTCGTGAGACCTTAAGACCAGTTCTTCCGAGATTCACGTACTCCATCTATGCCCTCTTTGCGCCCTGGCGCACCTTTTGATTTGCGGCGATCTCGTACGAACGGCGCAGAAGTGAAATTGCGTTGGCTACATCTTGCTGGTTTCGTATCCTGAATGAGATCCAGCCGGATTCTGGCAGCACATGGTGCGGCGCTGCCTTACCGTCGGCAATCAGTTCATTGCGAACTCGTTTCGGGAAAGGCACGTCGAGAAGCACATTGCGGTGCAGGTGACCAATCTCCCGCGTATGAAAACGGAATTCGACCCCGCCAAAACGATGCGGGTGAGAACTTGTATTAGGCCAACTCAGTACCTCGGCTTCGATATCGGATCGTGCGCTCATACTATTCAGAGTATATCTGCGGTTTTCCTCTTACCAAGCTCAGACAAGCGTCAGGCTTATAATACGAAAAGCCCGACGATTTCGGGGCTACTACAAGGGCAACTCCACACTCATGGACTCAAACCTCCTAATCGCCATCGTCTTCGGATACCTGCTCGGGTCTATTCCATTTACCCAGTTAGTCGCCAGGACAGTCAAAGGCATCGACCTGCGGAAGGTGGGTAGCCAAAACGTTGGCGGGCGTAACTTGACGCGGCAGCTCGGGCTCGCCTGGGGATTAACCGGCGGCATGCTGGACGTGGGAAAAGGGTTCGCGTCGATTTGGCTGGCAGAAGCCATCGGCGTCTCCTACCCTCTGCGCATGCTGGCAGGCATTGCAGCCGTGGCCGGGCATAACTGGCCCGTGTGGCTTAAGTTCCGCGGCGGCAAAGGGTTGGCCACTTTCGTTGGGGCAGCGCTCTACGAAGTCGCCCCTGAAGCCTTGATCGCATCTTTCGTTGCGATTGGTGTTCTGGTCATAACGAAAAATATCCTGCTGACGTCGCTCACCGGATTCATCACCATCCTCGCCCTCGCATTTGCTTACCAGCGCTCCGCTGAGGTGATGGGGTTCCTCGCTGGACTTATCCTGGTGGTATTGATCGCCAGCGCGCCCGATATCGTTCACAAATTCCGGTCATCGGGCGGATTGCGCGAGTACATGAAAAATCCCAATAAAGTTTACGAAGAGGAAGCGCGCCAGCGCTCCGAATAGAAAGGACCTCATGTTAAATAATCTCAGCAACGATCTAAGGTCGCGTGGGTTCGCCTGGCTCTCGACCGCACTTGTCACCGTATTCGGGATGCAGTTATTGCGCCTTTTGTTCGTGGGTTTCGTGGGTTATTTACGCGATTCGGTCGACCTGGGCTCGCTGGATCTGGCGCCGATCGCCATCGGCGTCTTCGCGCTCAGCTTTCTCGCGGGGCCGCTCAATCGCTTCGCCGGAACGAAGAACGCCCTGTGGATCACTGCCGGCGGGATTGCCCTGGTGAGATTGGTTGAGCAGTTCGCGCGGACGGCACAACTTGACCTGGTTCTTTCCATCGTTGGCGTGGCGTTGTTCTTGATGTTCATCCCCATCGCAATTGGCGCGGCGCGCAGTGCCGGCGGAGATGCCGCAGCCAACTTTGGATTTGGATTCCTGCTCGGGCTGGCGCTGGATAGCGCCAGCTTCGTTGGCCTGCGGACGCTGGATCTTTCCTGGCAACCGGGATTCCTGGCAACTGGCTTGGTGTTCGTGTTGGTTGGTGCGCTCCTTTGGGCACTGAGCCGCCACGTCGAGACCATCCAGCCGGCCGCCGACGCCAGCTGGCGGCGTAACCTGAACTTGCTGGCGTTCGGCCCCTGGTTGTTCCTGCAGATGCTGGT
>JBOGUK010000052.1:0-18766 GCA_050695915.1 Anaerolineales bacterium | reverse complement strand
AACCGTATTGCCTCTCGTTTAAGCCCGACTGGATAATCTTTGCTGCCCTTTTTCCTTGCCATAAAAAAAGACCTCCTGCGCTTCTATTTTCGCACGAGGTCTTTTCTTTTCCGTGTCTTGTTTTAGGAGGTCAGTTCAATTTGCGGGGCTTTTTATGCAGCACCTATTGTGGAATGAAATTCTGCAGGACTTCCAGCAAGGAATCTCCTGTGACCCACAAAAGCACGAGTGTTGCTATGCAGCACAGAATTAGCAAAACGATCACGCAGCCAACCACGCCGAGTGGACGGCGCCCTCCACCACCAACTCTTGGTTTAACATCGGGCTTATCAGAGATGGTCTTTGCAGATGGCGAACTGATAACTGTAGGTCTGTTAGTGCGTTTTACGCCTCCCGAACTACTTGGGCGCTTTTGGCTGGAGGATTTTCCAGTTCCTTTGACTGTCATGTCTCTCCTTAACTGGCGTTGTTGCCTTGCGCTTCCAGGCGGTTGGCACGCTTCCAGATCATCCATACCACCCAGGCGGCTAGCGGCACGAGCACCACGCCGACGAAGATGGGGATCACGACGGAAAGGATGGAAAGGACCGTCGATACAAAGTCCTCAAGTACGCTAACCACCGGGTTGGCTACGCCACCGGTCGTGGCGGTGACGGCCGGGCGCATCGCGCCGGCTTTCGCAGCGTGTACAGCGCCTGCGATCAGCAAACCTGCGGCGAGCGAGATCACCGGATTGATATCCGTGATCACGTTGGCGCTGGCGGCGAAAGCGATAGCGCCAGCTGCCGGGCGTACGAAGGTCTGAATGCCGTCGTTGACATGATTTACCGCGGGGATCTTGTCGGCGAAGAATTCGATAATGGAAAGCACCGCAAGTAAACCGATGATCCAGCCGTTGGTAAGCGTGTCCCATGGGGCCTCGAGCGTAATTAGGTTTGTATAGCGCCCGAGCAAGGACACGACAAGCAGCGGGATGTAGGCATTCAACCCCGCGCTGGCGGAAAGGCCAAAAGCGGAAAAGATGCCACTCAAGATTTCCATTTTCTTTCTATTCTCACTCCTTGGTTGCAAACGCAACCCGCGCTATTTTATCATTGAAAGGTCCCGCCACTCTGTTAATCATTTATCAATATTTCCTGGCGAGAGAGTGTATTATTTCTGGCTTATGAAGGCGTCCCATTCAATTCATATGGCGGCCGCGCTCCTCTATCTCGTTTCTGGTTGCGGCTTCCAAACAGCAATGCCGACGCCTCCATTCACCGCGACAATTACTCCGACCGCTTTGCAGCCGGCTGCTCAGGCCATTGTGGCTGCGCTGAATCCAATTGGCTCCACGTCACTTAACGGAGAAATCGAGCGACCGCCAGATATCAACCCACTTACCGGTCTGCGCGTGCCGGATCCAGAACTCCTGCTCAGGCCGCCCGTGGCAGTGAAAATAAGCAACTATCCGAGGTCCGTCAGGCCGCAGTGGGGATTATCGCTCGCGGATATTGTGTATGAGTACTATCACAATAACGACCTCACACGCTTTCACGCGATTTATTACAGCAAGGATGCGGATCTTGTTGGTCCCATCCGTTCGGGGCGATTGTTCGACGGATATCTTGTGGACACATATCAGAGCATCCTTGCCTTCGCCAGTGCCGATTCGCGTGTTTTGGCCCGACTCAGCAGCGAGCATCCCGCCTGGCAGCTGATAGGCCTTTTGAGCGGGCCGGTTTGTCCGCCGCGGCCGGTTTGCAGGTACACGACCGATAACTATCTGGTTGCCAGCACGAAAGCTGCCAGAGAGTATGCCTTGGCACGCGGCGGCAGTTTCAATCCGCCGCTGCAGACTTTTCGGTTTGATTTAGAAATACCTGCAGATGGGGAACTCGTAAACCGAATCTACATGCGTTATTCGTACTCGGCCTATTCTTATTGGGATTACGATGAGGAAACCGGCTTCTATAAGCGCTATCAGGATACACTGGAGGCGTTCGGTGCCCGCGGCGAAGGGTACGAACCGCTAATGGATCAGTTGACCGGCGAGCAGATCAGCGCCGAGAGTATTTTGGTTTTATATGTCCCTCATTTTCATACCTATTACGTGCCCCAGACCGAGTTCACGCCGACTGTAGAGGTTGTGGATATGGAATTTGAAGGGCGCGGCAAGGCCTTTGCCTTTCGAGACGGAATGGCTTATGAGTTGAGATGGGACAGAGAATCAGACAGCCAACTCTATTTGATCGATTCCGATGGAAAACCCTTCCCGTTGAAACCGGGAAACACCTGGATAGAGATTTTCAACGACGATAGCAAACTGCTTCAGGAAGATGATGTGTGGCGGTTCGAGTTCGTTTTCCGCAGGCCTTAACCACTTTCCCACTTCCATGCAGACACCTCCGGCATCAGGTTGTAAGCCGTCATATCCAAATGCAGCGGCGTGATTGAGACGTATCCCTCATTGAGCGCGCCGACGTCGGTTCCCTCTTCGGGCACACCGGTGGGCGCTTCCCCGCCTATCCAATAGTAAGGTCGCCCTTGCGGATCATCCCGGCGAACAAGTTCGTCACGATAGACACGTAATCCAAGACGGGTAACGCGCATTCCCTTGATCTGATCGAGGGGAACATAGGGGATGTTTACGTTCAGCAGCGTATTGCGCGGCAGACCTGCGAGCGCGGTTCGCGCCGCCACTCGCTGCGCGATGGCCGCCGCGGCGCTGAAATCACGGTCTCCCTGAAGATCGAACGGCGAATCAAGAGAAAAAGCAACGCTGGGGATGCCGCTGATCGCTGCTTCCATCGCTGCCGTCACGGTTCCGGAATAGGTTACGTCGTCGCCGATGTTACCAAATGGATTGACTCCGGAAACGACGAGGTCGATCTTCTTCTCAACCAAACCCAGGATGGCCAAGGCAACGCAATCCGATGGCGCGCCGTCGCTCATCAGCGCCGGCGTGCCATCCGGAAGCTTGGTGTGCTGGACTCGCAGGGGTCGGTGCAGTGTCTTCACGTGTCCCGACGCGGACCAGTTATGGTCTGGCGCCAGGACGGTGATTTCGCCCAGCGTCTTCATGCTCTGAGCCAGGGCAAGCAGACCCGGGTGGGTGATGCCATCATCGTTTGTTACTAATATGTGCATATGACAAGGGAATTTTTTGCGTGTAGTATTATACTTAGCCTAACAAGCGAGGTTGTCTATGCAAATTCCTCAAACGACTCAACGCGTTGCGAATCCCGCGCATGCGTGGTTGAAGCACATCGAAGTTTCCTTTGTCCCTGGTCCGCTGAACCCTGTGCTGGAGGAATTGATCTCCAATCTCTTGGAGCGGTTCAGCGAACTCGGGCATAAGACCGTTGACAAACCCATGGATAACACCAAGGTCTTATTCACATCCGCCCCATTCGGCGAGCCTTTGCCGTGGCGCAAGGCGCTGCTATTTTCAGCGCGGCGTCAATTCGGACTAAAAGAAGCCCCGGTCATCTACACATTAATCCACGCAACGAATGCCGAATTCGACAAATGGATAAACTATTTTAGGGATGCGCTAGCCAGAGACCCGCGGCGCCCGGAAGATTTCCAGTTTGACGGGCTTTCACCGACTGCGCACCGCGTCTTGATCGAGCAGGGCTTGCGCGGCGGGCCAATCCTCTCCCTGGAGCGAATGCTCCAAGCGCAATCCAAGAGCATCCGCGTGCTGCTGGTCGTCGGTGACGAGCATCCTGAGCGGGTGTATCACTTCGATCTGGTTGGCGCTTACCCGGTGAGCGAAAACATAACCCCTGAATCATTTTACAGCGACATTGTTTTACGTGTCGTAACCACCGAAAGCACGCGGGAAGTCACCGATCATCAAGTGATGGAACCGGAGGTCGAACGCGAGCTGTGGCAGAGCTTTAGTACGCCGGAAGCGATGCGCAACGCCGGCCAGGAATTAGGCAAGCGCAACTTCTTTACCGAGATGGTACGTATTGAAGACCTGGTGGCTGTGCCTGCGGTTAACGATGCGGTGGCCAGTCAGTACAGCGAGGGTTGTTTTGCCACCTGGGAACCGCGCGTCAACGGTTTGATCGCCACCATCACCGGCAGTGCGCGACCCGTCGATAAAGGCAACATCACAGACGGCGACCTGGCGCTCATTGTTGGCGTGCGCCCAGACGGCGAAGGTGCACAAGTGCGTCACGTCGAGAGCAAGCGCAGCGACCCGCCGTCCTCCGAAGCAGTGGAAATGATGGATATGGACAGTCTGCTACCCAAGGTTGAGCATTCGTCAGTGGGTGGCGTGAAGACGCGGGTTCCAGTGGTTCGGTCCAAGCTGCATGGGCACCGCGGCGTGAAGGCTTTCAATCCCGATCTAGTTGAATATGTGCCGCTGGATCCTCCTTACTATCACTATTTAGTTTCCTGCGCCACCGAGGCGCAGGCCCGCGGTATCAAAGCTGCGTTCAGTCGATCCGAGGCTCTTCAGAATCCCGACGATCCCCGCCAGATCGTGTTTACGGTATTGCCTGGCCATGGCGTCGTGATGGCCGAAAAATGGCAAAAGGAAAAAGCGCCGTTCCAGGTTCTCTGGGAGGCGATGGATTCTGGCGATCTAGTGATCGATCCTCACGTTCCTCAAGGCACGATGGGCTACACCGCCGAAAACGGAAAATTGATACTCCGCGAAGGAGTTTAATAACAAAAAAGCGCCGGGATTTTCCGGCGCTTTCCTTATTAAAGCATTTCTCTAACCACGGTTTGCAAAATCCCACCGTTCTTGTAAACCTCGATATCGATTGGCGTATCCAGGCGGACTTTCACTTCGAATTTTGTTTCCTTTCCATTTTCCGTTTTGGCCGTTACCTTGATCGGCGCGTTCGGTTCAACAATATCCTTGATGCCATCGATGCTGAAAGTTTCATAACCACTGAGTCCTAAGGTGAGCAGGTTTTCCCCATCTTTGAACTGCAGTGGGAGGATGCCCATGAGAACAAGGTTTGTGCGGTGAATGCGTTCGTAGGATTCGGCGATGATTGCCTTGATCCCGAGTAGCAGCGGCCCCTTGGCCGCCCAGTCGCGGCTGGAGCCGGCGCCATACTCCTTGCCAGCGAAGACAATCAAGGGAACCCCCTCGCTCCTGTATTGCTGGGCAGCTTCATGAATAGTCATTTGTTTCTCGTCCGGGAGGTGCAGCGTAAATCCACCTTCCACTCCGGGAACGAGCGCGTTCTTGATGCGGATATTTGCAAAAGTCCCGCGTGTGAGAACGTGATGATTGCCGCGGCGTGAGCCATACGAATTGAAATTTGGCACAGTCACCTTGTGGTCGAGGAGATATTTCCCTGCGGGGCTGTCCGCCGGGATTGCGCCGGCTGGGGAGATGTGATCCGTAGTAACGGAATCGCCAAGGGAAACCAACACGCGCGCATGATGAACATCTTCCAAAGGCGTCAGTTCACGAGTGAAACCGTCAAAGAAAGTTGGTTCCCGGATGTAAGTGGATTCGGGATCCCATTCATAGAGTTCACCCCCGGTCCCGCTAATATTGTTCCAGGTCTCGTTCCCGGTGAAGACATTTGAATAGCGCTCCGCAAACATTTCCGGCTTCACATTGGCCTCGATGGCCGAGCGAATTTCATCCGGTGTGGGCCAAATATCTTTTAAGTAAACGGGTGCGCCATTGTCCCCAATGCCAATGGGTTCGTTCGCCAGGTCGATATCCACTGTACCCGCCAGCGCATAGGCCACGACAAGCGGCGGAGAGGCCAAATAGTTGGCAAGTGCATAAGGATGGATGCGGCCTTCGAAATTGCGGTTTCCCGAAAGCACCGCACTGGCCACCAGGTCCCCGCCCGTGATGGCTTTGACGACCTCGCCTGGAAGCGGGCCCGAGTTCCCAATGCACGTTGTACAGCCGTAACCGACCAAATTGAACCCGAGTTCAGACAAGGGTTGCATCAGGTCGGCTTTTTCTAGATATTCTGTTACGACGCGCGACCCGGGCGCTAAACTAGTCTTCACGTACGGTTTGACCTTGAGCCCGTGTTCAACCGCTTTCTTGGCAAGCAATCCTGCGCCCAGCATCACACCAGGATTTGATGTATTGGTGCAGGAAGTGATGGCGGCGATCACTAAAGCGCCGTGGCCCATCTCCACGTTTGAGCCGTTCGTGCCGAAGCTGACTTTTCGGTCAAGATCATCAGCCTCCAAGGCAAATCCGCGATCGCTCTTTGGTGACATAAGCGCTTTGCGGAATTCAGCCTTGAGGTTGTTCACTGCCACGCGGTCTTGCGGGCGCTTAGGCCCCGCCAGGCTTGGTTCTACTGAAGCCAGATCAAGTTCCAACCTGTACGTGAATTCAGGGTCAGGCGTACTCTCGTCTCGGAAGAGCATTTGCTCTTTGCAGTAAGCCTCGACTAACGCAATCTCATGTTCGCTGCGTGCGGTGAGGCACAGGTAGCGCAGGGTTTCCGCGTCTATGGGGAAGAACGTGATCGTGGCGCCGTTTTCGGGTGACATGTTGCCGATCATGGCGCGGTCAGCGAGGCTCATCGAATCGAGTCCGCTGCCATAGAATTCAACGAACTTGTCCACCACGCCCTTCTTGCGCAGCATTTGCGTGATGGTCAGTGTCAGGTCGGTAGGGGTCACCCCTTCTTTCAAGCGTCCGTGCAGTTTAAAGCCGACCACGTCCGGGATGAGCATGTCGATCGGGCGGCCGAGCATCGCGGCTTCCGCCTCGATGCCTCCAACCCCCCAGCCAACGACGCCCATGCCGTTGATCATGGTGGTGTGGGAATCGGTTCCGATTACGGTATCGGGGAATGCAATCGTTTCGTCGCCCTCCCTTTGAGACATCACCACTTTGGCGAGGTATTCCAGATTCACCTGGTGGACAATCCCCGTATTTGGGGGAACGACGCGGAAGTTATCAAAAGCTTGCTGCCCCCAGTGGAGAAACTCATAGCGCTCGCGATTGCGCATAAACTCGATCTCGGCGTTGCGCTGCAGCGCATCCGGGGTGGCGAAGAAATCCACTTGCACTGAATGGTCTATCACCAAGTCGACGGGGATGCGCGGGTTGATTTTCAAAGGATCGCCACCCAGGCGCGCCACCGCGGCGCGCATGGCTGCAAGGTCTACAATGGCAGGCACTCCGGTGAAATCCTGAAGCAGCACCCGCGCCGGCTTGAAGGGCATGGGTTGGCGGGCAGCAGCTTTTGGCTGCCAGGCGGCCAGGTTGCGCACGTCTTGCTTGGCGACCTCAACATTGTCGCAATTGCGCAGGGCCGCCTCGAGCATCACGCGGATGGAAAAAGGCAACTTATCCAGCTTTGCAAGATTGTCAGCCTGAAGTTTCTGCAGGCTATAGAAGGTGTATTTTTCTTTGTTTACTGTTAGGTTTTTCCGAGAATTGAAGAAATCGTTGGGCATTTAATCTCCAATTCATCATTATACCGCCCGGCGTTTTTTGCCCTTTTTAGGAATTGTGCACAGGTAGTACAAAAATGTGATTTCTTTATCCTCATGCAAAGTTTAAGATAGGACAATAAGCTGGCTGTATCTATTGAGAGGACTGTTCTTTGAACCTTCAAGGTTTTCGTAATCGTACCTACTCCATCATTCTGATCGCAGCCCTGCTGCTAACGGGAAAGGCATCCGCGGCACATCTGCTGGGCGACAACGCGGGGATTGCGCCTTTGACGTCCTTTGAAACCTCCGGCGAACTTGATTTCGTGGCTACGACAACGCCGACAGCGTTTCCTGAATCGGCAACAGGGGATGCGTCGGGCGACAGCGAGGAATTTTGCTACGGGCCAGATCCGGAAGATTTCCCTGAAGGCATCTCACCCCTCAGCGGTTTGCCGATGGAAGATGCCTCGTTACTTGATTTACGCCCGGTTTTCCTTTCGGTCTCTGTCTTCCCACCAAAAGCAAGGCCTCCAACGGGGCTTTCGGTTTCGCCAATCGTATATGAGCTTTATATTGGCGACGGAGACACGCGCTTGATGGCCGGCTTCCACGGCGAATTCCCGCAGCCCAGTTACGAGGCTGCGGGAGGCGAGGAAGTCGACGTCCCCGAATCTTTTCAGTATCTCATTGGCGACCGCGTCTGGTTCGATTCAAACGGCAACCACTTGCAGGATGAAGGGGAACCGGGAGTTGCTGGCGTCCCAGTGAGATTGCTCGACATTAACTTCAATACTGTTCAAGAAACAGTTACGGACGCTTCAGGGCACTATTATTTTGCTCTCAACGATGTAGCAGCCAATACGGAATTCCAAATTCGTTTTGGCGCACTGCCTTCAATTGGAGATTATTACTGGGTCAACAAGGATATGGGCGATGACAGCCTGGATAGCGATGTAACTTCGCTGGGCCGCACCGATTTCTTCGATCCCACGGACGCCGAGGTCGCTGAACAACTAGATTTCGACGCCGGCGTGCGCCAGGCCTACCGCATTGAAGGCGTTCGTTCGGGGCGCGTGGCTTACCAAAACCTTCAAGTTAACTATTGCGGCTGTCTGGTTATCGCTGGCGCCGATCCTTCGGTGGCTGCCCGGATCAATACTTGCGCCACCGCCGTCAACAACAATCCCAATGATATTGGCGGGGCCGGCTTGGATGTAATGCAGCTGCAAGCAGTTGCGGCCGGAAATAGCGGCGGAGCCTGCGCTCAGCCAAACCTCACCGGCAATCTATTTTGCACTTCTGCACCCGAAGGCTCGGCCGGGCAGGAACTTTACGTCGAATACAACGTGAACAATATCAATCACTTTGTCTACGATGCTGAACTCGGCGGTTACACCTGGGCGAAGAACATTCCTTCGGATAACGAAACTTATGAGGTGATGACGGATCGCCTGAATGGGGAGACGCTAACCTTCGAGAATGTGATCGTGCTTCTTGTCCGCCACACCTCGCAAAACACGGCGAATACGATCATCGATCTGGATATGGATTTCAAGCAAGGCAAGGCCTACATCTTCCGCAATGGAATTGCCTATGAAGCTTTGTGGTCCACAGTAGCCGGCGAATACGAGCAGGAAACCGGATTGCTGCGCCCCGTGCGCTTCACCGATCTCGAAGGCAATCCTTTTCCGCTTGCACATGGACAGACCTGGGTGAATCTTCTGAATGCCTTTGACTCGGTGAAGGAAGTTGAACCAGGTGTGTGGTGGGCGGATTTCGATGCACCTTCCTACTCCCCTTGATTTAGAAACTTTGAAGTAAATATCCAAGAAGGCAGCCAAATGGCCGCCTTCGCTTTTTTGCCCGTATACTAGGCCGCTGGATTTGAACCAGATGATATTCGGACGCCTGCATAAATACAGGATTGAGTTGTTTTTACTTGCAGCGGCCGTTTTGCCGCACATTGTCATTACTCTTAGCAATCCCAACACCATATTGGATTGGTATAGCTCTGATGACGGCTTCTACTATTTCCAGGTTGCGCGCAATCTTGCTGAGGGTCATGGTTTTACATTCGACGGGATAAACGAAACGAATGGTTTTCACCCACTGTGGTTATTTCTGATTACCCCAATTTTTGCGTTAGCGCAAATCGACATATTGATGCCCTTGCGCGTATTGATCCTTTTTTCGGCGCTGATTAGCGGAGCGAACGCAATCCTTTTGTACCGAATTCTCCGCCCTTATGTCTCCAGCGGGATCGCCATCCTGACCGGAATTTGGTGGATCATGGTACCGCGCATCCACGACATCACAATGCACGCGGGAGTTGAGTCCGGAATCAATGCGCTAACTTTGCTTCTCTATTGGCATGGGCTGGTCAACTACATTCGAGACTCTGGCGATCGCAAGCGAAGTGACTTGGTTCGGCTAGGCTTCTTCGGGGTATTAGCGATCCTTGCCCGCCTAGACAATGTGTTTATTGTGGGAGCGGGGAGCTTCTGGCTACTTCTAAATCTTGATAGAGCCAAACGCGCGTCGAAAACCAGACCCCAATGGAGCTCTCGGCTGTTAAATTGGCTGGTTTACCTCGCGCCAATCGGGGTTGTCATGTTGCTCTACCTGACGTGGAATCTTCTCTATTTTGGGACGGCAATTCCTGTCAGCGGCCAGGTCAAGGCCTGGTGGGGCACACTGCGAAATACGGTTTATGGATTTCCCGTGCGTCACGCGACGGCCTTTTGGGGGCAGTTTTTCACCGATGATCCCGAGTTGGGTCCCTGGTCCCTGGCAACCTCCCAGCTTTATCGAGCCGCAGAAGGAATACTGGCATTTGTTGGCTCAGGCATCCCCTCTGCCGCGAGGCGGATAGCGTTAGTGGTTGTGGGTGCTTTAGCTGCTGGACTTGCGGGCCTTATTGTCTTGAGGGAACGAGATTTTTTCAGACGTGCCGCGAAAGAATTAGGCTTGTTGCCATATTTCCTGGCCTGTTTCGCACAAATCTCCTACTACAAATTCAGCGGTTCTGTGGCCCAACAACCCTGGTATTGGATAGCGGAGATGATTTTGATCCTATTTTCGCTCGGTCTGTTGATCGAAGGCATCACCTGCCTCCTTCGAACCCGGTTCCATGGATTAGTACGCTGGGCTGGGCCGCCGATGGTAGCCGGATTGATCGCGGTTATCTCTTTATCCTTTGCGGGTTTCATCCAAGGCGCAATCCGGTTACCCGGGGACGGCAGCAACCATTACTACTATCATCGCCCCGCCTGGCTCGAGCAGAACACGGAGCTCGGCGCCCGAATTGCCATCACGGGCGCCGGTAACCTGGGCTACTTCATTGAAGGACGCACAATCATCAATCTGGATGGCCTAATCAACAGTTACGATTATTTTCTGGCGCTCAAGAGCGGGCGCGGGGCTGACTTCTTGAGGAGCACAGGCGTTGATTACATCTTCGGTAATGAGTACATTCTCACCGAAACCAATCCCTATGAAACAGAGCTTGAAGGCCATCTACAACCATATGAAGGGTATGTATTTGGGGATCGTGAACTGATACTCTGGCGCTTCCTACCCTAATTGGCCCTTAGCTCGGCCAGAACAACAATCCGTTGGGTATCTACGAGATACGGATAACAACTGATCAACGTGAGTGTTGCGTCGGGCGTTTGATCCAGCACCTGCACATAAGTTGGGGCCACGATGAGAGTGTCCGCTACAACATAGACATAACTTTCATTTGCGGTGAAGACTGTGATCTCGTCGCCTGGCTGCAATCTGTCTAGGTGCCGAAAAACCTCACCGTAGATGTCGTTGTGTCCGGTAAGGACTAGGTTGCCGGATTCGCCGGGTTCGGCGCTGCCAATATGCTGCCCCACGCCGCGCTTCAACTCCTCCCATCCGTCACCTTGCACAATGGGCGCACTAACGTCAATCGCCGGCATCTTGATCCCCAACGCTTGCCCTGGGCCTGGTGTGGGAATCTGAATAGATGCGGAATAGGCTTGCACGAGCGGACGCAGGTGTTCTGGTATCTCGGCTTCATTCGGTTGCGACGGCTGTCCTTCTTTTGGTGGAGTGTGTCCGGATGGCAGCACCACCGGCCCAATCAGCGGCGTGGGACTTGACGCACCTTGAAATCCAGAGGCGACTTCCCGGTTCAATTCATTAAGCAAATTCAATCCATTCAAAAATACGTAGCCTAATCCAATCACCGCCAGGAACTCCACGACTAACAAAGCTCGGTCGGCGAAAAGTCGGCGGTGAGGAATTGTCGGCGATTTGAGCCTCAAGTGGGGGTCAGCATGGATCCGGTGTGTCGAAAGCGGGTCTGCCTCCAGGCTTTCCGCCCGCTTCACATCCACGGAAATCAGGTTCCCCTTTGCCTTGAATGCATTCAAGCGACGCGTGCGATCGCTGCGTCGTCGCTCAAGCAGCAATCGCCTCAGTTCGCTTTCGTCTAAATCCAAGGATTTGCTTCGCTTCGCCATGACAGAAATTATATAGATGCGCGATTTCTCGCCGCCATCGCAGCTTCGACGAGGATTTCTTGCATATACTTCGCAAGTTTTGATCGATTAAATTGCTTTTCCACCATCGCCCGGCCCGCTTTGCCCATGGCTCGATTCTGCTCCGGATGGTTTGCCAGTTCCTTGATCGCATTGGCTAATGCCTCTGGATTGCCGGGTTCCACGAAAACACCGGCCCCTGAATCCTCGATCAGTTTACGAATCACGCCATCGATTGCGAGCAGAACGGGGCGGCCGGCAGCCATGTAATCGAATACCTTGTTGGGATAGACAGTTGCCAAAAATGGAGTGGGTTTCAATATGGCAAGGCAAGCATCGGCTGCTGCCAATGCGGCCGCTATTTCTTCTTTTGGCAGCGGATGGACAAATCTTACGTTCGGCAGGTTTAGTTCTGCGGCCCGCGCTTGCAGCCTGGGCTTTTCCTTTCCGTCTCCAAGTAGAACGATTCTTATTATTTCATCACCCTTCAATATCTCTGCTGCGCCTAATACCACGTCCAGATCGTTCGAAAGGCCGTGTGCGCCTGCGTACAAGACGACAAATTTTCCTTCCAAGCCATGTGATTTTAGGAACGTCATTCTGTCGGCTTGCGAATTAAACATAGCGGGATCAGACCCATTGGGAATCATATGGATATGGTTACCACCCTTTTCTTTTATGTGTTCGATAAAGCCGGGTGAATTAACAATAATTTCATTGGCTTTTCGGTAAAGAAAATGTTCCAATCCACACGAGACCCAGATCAGAAAGTTGTTGCGCAAAACTCCGACGGCGACCGCGAAGTCCGGCCACAGATCGCGCACTTCCAGCACGAATGGGATGCGCTTAACCCTTGCAACGGCCCATGCCGAGATGGCCTGGAAAATAGGCGGCGAAGTCCCCCAAACAATATCGAGTTCCTTGATCCGAATCCCAATGAACAAGGAGTTGAGTGTAAAAGAAATGAAGTTCATCAATCTATGAAAAAAGCTGCGATGTAATCCACCCAATGTTGCCGCGCGTAAAATCTTAAGTCCGCGGACTTCTTGATCGTCGGTTCTCGCTTTGCCTGTCAGATAGCTCACCCCACTCGCGATCACCGTCACATGGTGCCCGCTGGCTGCCAGCGCCCGGGCGAACTCGTAGTGACGTGTGCCACCGGGCTCGTTCAATCCCGTGAAGGCCTGGTGAATAAGCAGAATGTGTATTTTTCTGTCCATGGTTACTCAGGGCAGCGTCCAAGTGCTTGTAACTGTGACAGGAGTCCGTCCGGATATATCCACATTCAAAGAAAGCGCAGGGTGTTTAACCCCGTAAGTGGGTGAAACCCATCCGAGTACTGGATCCGCAGGCGCCGGCCCGTGAACGACTTCTCCCGCGCGTATAAGAGTGACCACAGTAAGTTCGTCTGAACTGGTTTCAATTTGTAGCTTGATATGGCCACAATCTGTCTGTAGCATGATCTCGTCTTTATCGAACTTGTAAGGAAGGTCAGGGAGAAGCCAATGAAGGCATGCCATGATTTGCTTTTCTCCTCCGTGATGTTGAGAAAGGTGGTCCACAACGATCCACTGCTTTGCCTCCGTACTAACCTCGCGCCAGTGGATAATCCCCAGCCTTCTATACCCGTTATGTTTGGCGCTTGCCGCAACCAGCTTCCCCGCAGTTGCATGTGCGCTGACTATTCGCCCCTGCGCCCAATCAAGCCAGAGAAAGCGGCCTGCGCGTGTCATCTGGTCTAACCCTTCCACAGTAACAGTATTGTGAACCCGCGTGCCGGCCAACGCATTATTCCAGGGCATATCGGCGGTATACAGGTAGCTGCCTGCATCCTGCGCGATGTTGATACCTCGCCACCAGAGATCTAAATGCAATTGATCTGCATGACCAGGGCGTTCGAAGAAATAAGTCCTCCGCAAGTAAGCCCAAGAATTATTCCCCTCAATGCGGACCGGATTGTCTGATGAGTCCTCACGCTCGACAGGCTTACCAGGAAGGATGTCCAGCCAAAGTATCATATCGTTCCAGGGGCCGGCTTTCAGTGGCGTAGTCTTCAGGAATGCTGAGCTTGACGCTTGAAGTACCGGGCGATAATCATGGAATGGCTGCTCGGTCAGAGGAAGAATATAGGCCCCGTCGTTCGGACCCAGATTAGGCACGCGACCACTATCATCATCCAGCAAATTCATCAGCCAGTTCGTAGCTTTACCAAGTTTGCCAAGCGTTACGTTTTCAAGTTCCTGGCCGTCAATCTTGGTCAGGCAAACCGCCCAAAGTCCAAGTTGTAGCATCAGCCGATGGTAGTTGCTGCTGTGCTGCACGTAGCGGCCGTCGACATGCACTTGCTTTTCAATCCCCTCTGCAAAAAGATGCCGCCCCAATCTTCGCCATTGGCCTGCCTTGGGGTGATCCGGGATCAGGCATCCGGCCGTCCACAAACCTACCGCTTCGCTCAGCAAATGATTATTGTTCTGGGCGCGCGAATAATCCAGGGTCAACAAAATTCGAGCCGCGTGAGCCGCGACGTTTTTTGTGAACAAGGCCTTCCGTTCATTGGTGCTGGTGGACGAACTCGACACCAGGCTGTACGAAAAGCCAAGTGCAATGACGCGCAGAGCTATCTCTTGAGCAGAGGACCAGTGTGGCCCGAGATTCAGCGGATTCACTGCCAGGAACTCTGAAGTCATTTCCCAAAATCCTTCGGCGTATTTCTCATCCTGGCTAATCCAATATGCGCGCGTCAGGGTGGTTGCCCAGCCGAATCGTCCCATCTCCCAGATGGGTTTGATGTCGCGGCCATCGGGCATTCGATTGTGATAGGCGGTCCAATGGCGCAGTGGTTGTGGTGGGATGAACTTAAGGGCAACTGGCTCGCTTCCGAACAATTGCACCTGGCATGTGAGAATTTCCTCGGCAGTGGAGATTAACCGTTCTCGATTTGTGTCGATCTGCTTTTCAATTTCACTGGGTGGTGCGGGTGAAATGAGCTTGGCAAGGGAATATCTACGATCCCCCTCAGGGTTGTCTTGTGCCGGGGTTTGCAACCGCAGCAAACCGCTGCGCAATCTGAATTGGTACTTCGCGTAAAGCCAGACAGTTTCAGCGCCTAAATGCTTCACCGCTTTAGGAACGAGCATCAGTTTGCGAAAAGAATTCATTCGGGGTGTTTGAGCGTTTCATAATATCATCGCTTAACTGCGTGTGCTAAAATCGCGGCGTTGAAACGCGTATTCATATTGCTCGCCCTGCTGATGGCTGCATTACCGCGGTCCGCAGGGGCGCAGAGTGGGGCAAGACTTACCCTGAGGCCTCTTCAAACCGAATCTTTTCCTATCATCAGCGGATATTTGACAGCGCGCGATAGCGTCGGTACTCCGATCTCGGACCTACAGCTGGAAGAGTTGACGGCTGTAGAAGATGGGGTTACCAGCCCCATTGATCAGTTGCGCCTGACCGAGGCCGGACTGCGCGTGATTCTGGTGATCAACCCCACGGAAGCGTTTGCCATTCGCAACTCTGATGGTATGACCCGCTTTGAGATCGCCAGGCAGGCAATCATCGATTGGGCAAGTCTCCTTTCTGCAACGAGCGATACTTCCCTGAGCCTCATCACACCGGAAGGGGCGCAAATTGCCGATGATCAGGCCGCTGAATGGCTGTCTACTCTTGAAACTTACGAGCTGTCCTTGGCAGTCCCCGAAGTTAATACCCAGACGATTACCGAAGCCCTAGATCTTTCCTCCCGAGAAACTTCCGATCCGGGCACTGGCGCAGCCATCTGGTGGATAACAGCGACCCCAAGACAAGAGGCGCTGACCGTCATTGACCAGTGGAGTGAGCAGCTGCTACAGGCAGGCACTTCACTGTTTATCTGGCAGATAGATTCGCCGACCATGTTCAACAGCCAGCCCGCTCAATTACTCCAGGAGCTTGCGCAGGACAGCGGCGGCGCGCTCTTCAGTTTCTCGGGGACCGAGACCCTTCCTCAGCCTGAGAGCTACTTCTCATCTCTGCGCACCGTTTACTTCTTTCAGTACACCTCGGCCATCCGCGGCCCGGGGAGTCATGACATCTCATTGCGGATGCAAAGAGAGGGTAACAACATCAATTCACTACCAGCCCGGTTCGACTTGAACATTGAACCGCCAAGCCCAATCCTGGTTTCGCCGCCTGGCCAGATCGAGCGTGGGCCATCCGAATCGGATCCAGGTCAGCTGGCTCCTTTCAACCAGCCAATTGAGATCGTCGTGGAATTTCCTGACGGCTTCGAGCGGAATCTCACGCGCACCACCCTTTATGTAAACGAAGATCCCGTTGCAGAAAATCGCGCGAACCCGTTTACAAGGTTTGTGTGGGATCTGACAGTATATGACCAACCGCAGCAGGTCTTCCTTCGTGTGGAAGTGGAGGATGAATTGGGATTGGTGGGGTCAACGGTTGAATTTCCCGTGGATATTATCGTGCAAAATTCGCCGGGATGGTTCCAGGTCGCCCTTGCCCGCAGCGCCCCGGTCTTTGCTTTATCCATCATCATCATTTCAGCAGGCGCGTTCTTTCTGATCATGGTGCTTTCGGGAAGGATCGACCCAACTCGTTTTTCTCGGCGGCCAAGGATTCGTCGAGCGCGGCTGGAAACACCGATTGCCGATCCGCTGTTGGATTCGCCTCTTCAAACTGATCAGATTTCATTAGGCGACTTTGTAAGCGAACCGGGTGTTGATCTTGAAGAGGCTATTTTGGGCGAGGGGATCCGAGCTTCTGCTTATCTGCAATCTTTGAATATTCAGGATCAAAACCAACGAACGCCTGTCCATCCCTTGCCAGAGGGGGAATTTCTGATTGGATCCGAAAGGAATGTCGATCTCGTATTGGAGGATACTTCGGTTGATGTAGAGCACGCTCGGATTGTGTATTCGGAAGGGTCGTTTCGAATTGTGGACTTGGGATCGAGTGCGGGAACCTGGGTCAACTACGCGCCAGTGTCGCGCGATGGAGCGGGGTTGCGCAATGGGGATCTGATCCACATCGGCCGAGTCGCATTTCGTTTCGTGCAGGAAGAAGCAACAACTCCCACTGAATGATTCCTGCTGAGAGAGGCATTTTCGATCACTCGGTGGCCTCGCATCCGGGTAAAGGCAATGAGACAAACGAGGATCGTTACCACGTCGAAACATTTTCCTTAAAGGAAGGCGAGGAAGTGGGTTCCCTTTTCATCATCCTCGCCGATGGCGTCGGGTCCCGGCGTGCGGGACAGGTTGCAGCGGAGCTTGCTGTCGAAACGATTTCGCAAGCTGTAGCAAGAAGCGATGCCAGCCAACCGATTGGCATGCTGCAAGCAGCCATCCATCAGGCAAGCCAGGCTATTCAATTCCGGGCTGAGGTTCGCCCCGAATGGGAAGGCATGGGTAGCACCTGCCTGTGTGCATGGCTCATTAGGGATCGTCTTTTCATTGCTTCCGTCGGCAACTCGCGGAGCTTCCTCCTGCGTGGGGAGCAGTTCTTGGGCCTGAACGAACCGGGAACCGTTCAAGATAAAGGATCAAGGGACTTGGCAAAAGAGAGCGAGAACTATTTGGGGTCGACGGCATCATTGGA
Source organism: Anaerolineales bacterium (assembly GCA_050695915.1). Classification (GTDB taxonomy): domain Bacteria; phylum Chloroflexota; class Anaerolineae; order Anaerolineales; family UBA11579; genus JAMCZK01. Next base: position 1,277 of record JBOGUK010000052.1, on the reverse strand, counting down.
GATTGACATGAGCCTGGGCGCAGTCGGCCATCGGGGCAAGAGATTGTTGACGCGGGGGTTGCGCATTCTGCCCAACGACCGAATTCTCCTGTGTACGGACGGCGTAGGTGACGCTTTATCTTCGCGAGAGATGATTCAAATCCTCGGCCTTAAGGACGTGCACACTGCCGCCCAGTCTCTCGTGGATCTTGCGTTCGAAAAAGGCACTCCACATAACCTCACGGCTGCGGTGGTGGCCGTACCTCCCGGGAGGCCACCGCTGGCAAAAGCGCCAGTTAACTGGAAGCGGGGTTTTGTCGCCTCAATTCTTTTTGTGCTGCTGGTGGCCTTGGGCCTGTTCTCTGTGTGGCTTTGGCAGTCAAGGATCAATCCGCTCCAAGGGCCGTTGTTCACTCCAATCAACACACTGACTCCGATTCCTACGAACACTCCACAGTAATCTTTTCTGTCAAAACGAGGGTTCAGCTATGATTAGCCCGTGATACAGGCCGAAAAAGAGACGCGATCAAGACGGCTGCCGAAAAGGCCGCCGGCCAATCTTGGCAAGCAAATCGACCGAGCCCTTCCTCCTGCGACCCGTGTTTTATTGCGCGCAATTATAAGAATTGCCCAAGAACAAAATTCCGCCGCGTACATTGTCGGGGGGTTTGTGCGCGATGTCCTTCTGGGTGCTCCAAACCTCGACCTGGACATCGTCTTGGAAGGTTCTGCGATTCGCATGGGGCAATTGCTTTCAAGCCGATTGGGCGGGAGGTTGACCGTACACAAACGTTTTCATACCGCAGTTTGGCACATCGCCGATCACCGTAAACAAGTGGCCTCAAACTTGGGCAGAGATTTTGGCAGAAGGCTCTCACCCGAAGGCCTCCCCCCGTTCCTTGATTTGATCACGGCTCGCCAGGAGACTTACGCGCGACCGGGTGCCTTACCAGAGGTACACAGGGCCAAAATCAAAGAAGATTTGTTTCGCCGCGATTTCACAGTGAATACGCTTACCATCAGACTTTTCCCCAGCTACAGCGAGTTCCTCGATCTGTGGGGCGGATATAACGACTTGCGCCTCAAGCAGTTGCGCACGCTGCACCCGCGTTCTTTCTCTGACGATCCCACGCGCATCCTCCGCATCCTGCGCTTGGCTGGCAGGCTTGGGTTCCAAAGCGAAAGAAAAACTCTGGGCCAATTGAAAGGCTCACTGGGTGATTTGAAGCGCGTATCGCCTCAGCGAATCTACAACGAACTATTTCTGATCCTTCAGGAGGAAAAACGGGTTCCTATCC
>JBOGUK010000051.1:0-6708 GCA_050695915.1 Anaerolineales bacterium | reverse complement strand
GTATACTGGTTTGATGGTTTTATCTTCATTTACCAAATAGACAAGGGGCTAGTTTCGCAGGTTAACCAAGAACGCGTTAGCAGTTATCAGTCAGGGCAAATGGCCTGGTCACCAGATGGGCTTAGTGTGGCTTTTGATTGTGCTCTGACTAGCCCAGAGACCTCCGATGTTTGCGTGATAGATATAACATCTGGGAAATACGAAGCGCTAACTGCCTTTCAAGGAATTTCTAATGCCATTTCCATTGGCTCCTGGAGCAGGAACGGAGAATGGATCGCGTTTGTTATCGAATACTTTCCGGAACAAGGTTTTGCAGAGGGTGTACTAAGTTTAATCAATCCCAAAACTAGAGAGGTTCAAACTCTATATGATGAAAGGAATTTTCCCGAAATTTCGTATATCACGTTTCCAGACATTTCTCCAAAAAGTGATGGGCTACTTTACCAAGCTAATGTCAACGGTAAACCGGAGGTTTTCCTGATCGATCTGGATTCCAACACCGTAAATCAAATAACAAGTGCAGACAATGAGTTCGGCACAACCAGGCCTATCTGGGCTCCATCAGGGGATAGTTTTTTTGCTTCAACGGCTTTAGTGAACGAAACTGGTGAGATAGAACTTCACCCTATCATTTTCTCCTTGAATGGGGAAGTTATGTTCCAACCCTCTAACCTGAGAGGGTGGGTAGTAGATTGGATTAACTAAAGTCCTCCCTACTACTGCGCGAATCAAACTACCCCGAAATACCTGCGGTTAAAATACGCGTCTTCCTCCCATCAATAACAAGATTGTCAGAATCGGAAATTACGTTCTTACTGATTCCTCTGCCGGCGAAACTAAATTGTTCATAACGATCTTTCGCAGAGCCTCATAAGCTTTTTCATCGATGCCTGTTCCCACCTGCAGCGCAAGAACCTGCAAAGCGTCGTGCGGCACGAGCGCAGTTCGATAAGGGCGTTTCGCCGTGAGCGCCTCATATTGGTCGGCCACCGCCAGCAAGCGAGCCGGCAGCGTCAGCGCGTCGCCAGTTACACGGCGGTGGTAACCCTCGCCGTCCAGGCGCTCGTGATGCGCAGCAGCTAGTTCGGCCAATTGGCTGAATCCATTAACGCGTTCCAGGATTTGCTGGGTGTAAGCGGGATGTTTGCGCACCGCCTCCCATTCTTCAGGAGTCAGCGCTCCCTTCTTATCCAGGATCATGTTCGAAACGCCAAGCTTGCCAATATCGTGAAGCAAGGCGGCACGCGAAAGCGTGCGACGATCGCCATGCGGGATGCGGATCTCTTCCGCCATGCCCAGCACGATATCCCGGACGCGGGAAGAATGCTTGAAGGTGTATGGAGACTTGGCGTCCACTACGCGGGCGAAGGCCTCAGCGATGCGATCCAGCATCTGCTGATCGGCGTGCAGCACGCGGTCTCCGGGCTCGTAGGCTCCAATTTCAGTAATGAGATCGGGAGATCGTAATTTTTCCCAGAAAGTATCGCTCGCCACTTTTTCCAGGAACAAATCGCACAGATGCGGTTCGAACCACGTCCCGCGCCGTTTTTGCACCACACGTACAGCGGCTGCACTGCCTTGAGTGCTATAGAACACTTCGATAGTTTGAGCCAACCCGAGAATTCTGCCCGGCAGAGAAATTTGCTCCCTCCTCAACCCTTTGGGGTGTCCCTTGCCATTCCAATGTTCATCGAGATCGAGGATGGCTCGCGCGGTGGCTTCCGGAAAGCCGAGCGAACGGGCAATATCGGCGCCGCGCTCGCAACGCGTCTGCATCAGGTCGCGGGCGGCGGCGGTATTTTTGAGACCGAGAAAAACGATTGTGCGAAGACGCTTGAAAACGGATTGTCCCTCGGCAGCATTGCGGATCGCGTACCGCGCGCTTTGCAGCAAGTTGGACCAATCGATTGTTTTCAGGCGGTGTTTGATGGTGTGGTCATCCCCGCCAAAAAGATAGGTCACCTTAGCAGCATTGCTTGAGCAGCCCAGGTCTTTTAGAAGGAGCGCATAGAAGAGCGCAGACCTTTCTTCGGATGACAGTTCCAGGTGATCGGCGATGCTCATGCCGGTCATGCAGGTGCGAATCGCATGGCCTTGCGCCTGCCCTTCGGTCATATCCAGCGCATAGGTGAGCGCCGAAAGCACTTCGGACAGTCGGATGTCCACAATTTCTTCGGTTTCTCCATTTGCTTGGATTTCACGCGAACGAGCTGCCATCAGAACCTCTGCCATGCCCCCAATTTTGTTCCAGGCTGCGTTCCTGGACTATAGTACGTGTGTACCGCTTAGCAAGACACCTTCGAACTGGGGCTTGTTAATGAAAATCTATAGGCCTACTATCTCGGCCTAGCAAAAGCGGTGCACATGCACCGCTTTGTTTGCGTCAGTCGATGAACGAGGCGATTAAGGCCGCCACGAAAAGTTTGATACGTAATTCGGGTAATCAACAGTAAACAATTTCGTCATTTCCCCACTATCCAAATCCATTACATAGATGGCATCATCGCTGAACACAACAACTGACCTCCCATCCGGCGACCAGGAGAAGAATGCGCCCTCGCCGAAGATCGGCTCAGTTAGCGCACGCAGGTTGCTGCCATCTACATCCACCGAGTAGATTGCGAATTTCCCTTCAACGCCATCGCGGTTAGTGAGAAATGCAAGCTGGCTGTCGTCGGCGGACCAGACGGGGTTGTAGTTGTTCCAAATTTCATCGGTGAGCGCGTAGTCGTTAGAACCATCCGTATTCACGATACGAATCTGGCTGGGACCATTAGGATTAGCAGGCTGGATCCTCTGCACATACGCCACGCGGTTGGCGCCATGGTCGGGGTTCGCAACCGAGATGGGTGACGAAAGCTGCCAATTCAAGGGAGAAACTTCCTTCGTTGCTGTGTTGACCACAACCCAATCCAAGGAACCTCCCTCTTGCAGCACGTGCAATGCGATGTGTTGGCCACTAAGCAACCAAACGATGGGGGAAGATATTGCAAGTCCTGATGTGACCTGATTGATGTTTCTGTCGTCTGCGTCCATCACATAAAGTTGCTGCGATCCAGATCGGTCAGAAATGAAAGCGATTTCGCTTCCGTCAGGCGACCAAGCAGGAGCAAGGTTACCCTCGCCATCGACCGTGAGGCGCACCTTGTTGGTCCCATCTGGACAAGTGGAAACGATATTGTCCTCGAAGTGGTTCCTGCCATGTACGCCGTAAGAAAAGACGATCTGCCTACAGGAGGCGAAGCTGTTTTCCACGGCGATCTCCTGGGGTGCTGCAGTACCACATGCCACAATCACAACAGCTAACAGGATTTGGGCAGATACAGCGGAGATTTTAACTTTCATTTTTTCTCTGATAAATCCCATGAATTATGTGCGCTCAAACCTTAGCAGAGCATTAGCCAAGAATTAGCCGAAGTCGTCTTCGGGCGGCTAGGAACACCTGCGTAGCTTCCGGCACTCTCAATATCCAGGAAAGCATTGCATAAATGATAAGCCCAAGCCCTATCGCTCCGCCAGCCGCCTGCCATGCAGGCGCGCCAACAAAGCGAGCCGCCCAGAGCCAGATGCCTGCTCCCATAACCAGGCTTCCCGCCGCCGCCTGCCCCAGCCCAGAGAAGAGGCGCTTTTCTTCAAGTCCCTTGAGGCGACCTCGCATTAGATAGAGAAGGATGATCATCTCGAGAAATGTCGCTGCCGAATTCGCCAGCGCCAGGCCGCCGTGCGGCATCCAGCCGATGCGGGAAAAGGCGCCTGGCAGCGTGAGGCTGAGCGCCACGTTCAGGCTCATGGCGCCGGCGCCCACCAGCACCGGCGTGCGCGTATCCTTCAACGCGTAGAAGGCGCGCGAGGCAATCTCCACCACTGTGTGGCCAAGCAGCCCGGCTGCATACCAAAGCAGCGCCCAGGCGACCAATTGTGTGTCCTCCGGTCCGAATTCGCCGCGCTGGAAGAGCAGCGCAACAATTGGCTCGCGCAGCAAGACCAGCCCGACGGATGCCGGAATTGAGAGTAGGAAAATGCCCCGCAGGCTGCTGACCAGCGACGAGCGCATTTCGTCGAGTTTCCCGCGCGCCACCTGCGCCGAAAACGTGGGCAGCGCGGCGATGGCGATCGCCTGCCCGATGGCCTGCTGCGGCATCAGCATCACCGAAAACGCCACCGTGATGGCTGCCAGGCTGCCTTCGGCGAGCCCCGAAGCCACGATTACGTTGACCAGGAAGTTCAGCTGCACCACGGCCACGCCCAGCAGTCTCGGCGCCATCAGCCGCGCCACCTGGCGCACGCTCGCCAAACCGAGCCCGAAGATGAGCTGATAACGAGGACGCTTTGAAAGCAGGCTCGGTATCTGCACACCCATGTGCAAAAAAGCGCCGAGCACCGCGCCCCAGGCCAAGCCGTGAATACCTAGGCTGGGCACGAAAGCAAACACGCCGATGATGATGCCCAGCCACAGCATGCTGGGCGACAGCGCCGGCAGCAGGAAACTTTGATGGGCATTCAAAATGCCCATCAAAAGCCCGCTGGCGCCGAAAACGATTGGAGTGATCAGTTGGATGCGAAGCAGCTCAACAGTAAGCGCTTGCTGGTCTGCGTTGTATCCGGGAACCAGAACATCTCGCACCAGTTGCGGGGAAAAAACCCACGCCAGCGCGCAGATCGCCACCAAGACTAAAACGAGCAGATTGAACACCGCGGAAGCCAGTTGCCACGCCTGCTTCGTTTTCTTCGTTTCGAGGAAGCCTGTAAAGGTGGGGATGAAGGCAGAAGCCAGCGCGCCACCTGCCACCAGGTTGAACACTATCTCTGGCAACCGTGCGGAAGCATAAAAAGCGTCGAGTGCAGCGTCGGTGCCGAAGGCGCGCGTGATCAGGATCTGGCGCAGCAAACCCATCAGGCTGTTCACTACGAAAGCAGCCATCACCAGGCCCGCAGCACGGGCGATCTGGCGCGTGCCGGATGGCTTGCGGCTCTTACTTTCACGTTTCGGCATCGAGGGGGATTATATGCTTACGATGTCCCGCGGTCTTGAGGTCTAGAAGTCGGTTTCACTAAAACACGCCATACCGGCAAAATGGCGGGCATCTGCCCGCCACTTTGTCATTTCGACCGAAGCGCAGCGGTGGGAGAAATCCCTTTCGCGGCCGAGCTGGAATTATGATTATGACAACTGGGTGCGGGCTTAACGCCTACGATGTGCTTTCCTGAGCAGGAAAACCTGAGCCGGCTCAGGTTTTCCGTCGCGAAGGATCCTCGTGAGCTTGTGGTCTTGAAATCATGTCCGCCGAAGGCTCGGGCAATCCGACGCTTGCGCATTCGCATGACTTCGCGCTTTCGCCCTTTCTGAATATCTTGAGCTGCATGCACCGCAGTGCGTAGCTAAGTGGCCGCAAAATCGCATAAGGGTTGACACTTTGGAGACCTGTATTTATCATGAAATCGCGTGATGTGACATGAATAAAGGGCGAATTTTCCTCATTCACTGGAACAAAGAAGAGGCCGAAGCATACGCCGCCAACCTGCGCGGGCAGGGCTGGGATGTCGATTTCGAATACGAAGACGGCCCCCGCGGCGGCAACGCCATCAAACTCAACCCGCCTGACGCGGTGGCCATCTACCTTACGCGTTTGCCATCACACGGACGCGCAACCGCCGAGTACCTGGCGCAAACCAAGTCCACGCGCAGCATCCCGCTCGTTTTCGTTGGAGGCGAGGGCGAAGCGCTCGAGAAGACCAAAACGAAGATCCCGAACGGCATCTTTATTCAAGAAGATCAACTTCAGCAAACATTGGAGAAATATTCCAGGGCGTGAGCAAAGAAATCATCCGCTGCACGTGGGCCGGCAGCGATGAGTTGTATTACAAGTATCACGATAAAGAGTGGGGCGTGGCGCTGCATGATGACAGGCGGCTATTCGAAATGCTCATCCTCGAAGGCGCGCAGGCCGGCCTGAGTTGGATCACGGTCCTGCGCAAACGCGATGCTTATCGCAAAGCCTTTGATAACTTCGATCCGGTAAAGATTTCACGCTACAACCAAAACAAAATCGGCAAATTACTAACCAATGCTGGCATCATCCGCAACCGCGCCAAGATTCAGGCCGCCATCAACAATGCGAAAGCGTTTCTTGCAACGCGTGACGAATTCGGTTCGTTCGACGAATACATCTGGCAGTTCGTGGGCGGCGAGTCGATCGTGAACAAATGGAGGCGCCTGAAACAGATCCCAGCCGAAACGAAAGAATCACAAGCCATGAGCAAAGATCTCAAAAAGCGCGGCTTCCGCTTCGTCGGGCCGACGATCTGCTACGCCTTCATGCAAGCCACCGGCATGGTCAACGATCATTTGGTGGATTGTTTTCGGTATAGGGAAGTCTAGGTTTAAAGATGAAGGATGAGGCCGGGAGATTGCTTCGTCGGGTTTAGGAGAATAATCGGTGATGGGTTATTGCCCTCCTCGCAATGACATGGTTGGCTTTAAAGTGAGAGAGCCGGGTACGCCGTCCCGGCTCTCACTAAGGAGGAGAAGAAGAGAAATCGCCCTTACGGTGGGTATCTTACTAGGGGGTACTAGTCCGTGCTTGACGAATCCCCTACGTTTACCCTACGCCGAACCCCCAATTTTGTTTAGGGTTTTATGAGCCAAAAGCTGCCTAAAACGATCTTTTACGGCGAAACCGCAACTCCGCGCTTCGCGCCGATCTGGGT
>JBOGUK010000050.1:0-3538 GCA_050695915.1 Anaerolineales bacterium | reverse complement strand
CAGCAACCATCATCACCGTGGGGTTGATCCTGCGAGCATCCTACACGGCTCAGATCGTTCCATAAGACACTATTATTAGAATTGCTTGTCAGCCCGATTCAGTAGTGATAAAATGCTCAATGTCCCTTCGCCAAAGGGTATTTTTGAGGAGAATTGATGACTGAAGCTGCAGTTCCCGCCAGCCAAACGCCCCAGAGCCCTCCTGAAGAAAAGCTCGATCTGAACCGCAGGGAGTTCCTAAATATCGCCTGGTTGGCTTCGCTGGGGTTCCTGACCCTGGGCCTAGGTGGAGCGACTGTTCTGTTTAGCTTACCCCGTTTTCGCGAAGGCGAGTTTGGCGGTATTTTCACCTTTGGACCGGTATCCGACCTTCCGTCCACGGATCAAGCCCCGGCTAACTTTCCCAAGGTGAAGATCTGGATGTCGAATAACCCTGAGGGGATATACGCCCTTTATAAAGTTTGTCCGCACCTTGGGTGTCTCTACGGATGGAACGACCAGGAGTTCAAATTCATCTGTCCGTGCCACGGGTCACAGTATGAACACGATGGTGACTACATTTCAGGGCCGGCGCCTAGAAGCCTCGACCGATTTGTAGTTCGCATCGAGGATCAGAATGGAAATGTCATCAGTGAGACGCCCGAAGATGGCGGTCCCGTTCCTCTGCCTGATAATCCGAACGCGGTTATCCGGATCGATACCGGCGCCAGGATCCTCGGCGAAACCCATACCTAAAATGAAGATCATCGAGCTGTCCCGCAAGTTGTGGAGCAACCCATGATTAATGCACTGAGCAAACGCTTCAATATCCCGCCGCGCGATCAGTGGCGCGCCAAGATCATGGAAATGATCGATGACCGCGTGCGCATCATCACTGCGGGGCTCAGTATCCGCGAGTTGCGCGCGGTGATGCGCGGTGATCCGCCAACAGAGAAACCGAATCCTCGCTACAAAGTCATCACCACCAGCTTCATCGCGCACTTGCGCCCGCGCTATTATCCGCAAGCCGCGACATGGTTTACGCATACGTTTCGTTTGGGTTTCTTTACAACGTTCTTCTTCATTGTAGAGACGATTACGGGCGTTATCCTGATGGTGTATTACGTCCCCGCGCCCGACCAGGCGTATGAATCGATTTTTGCAATCGAAAGCAATGTTTTCTTCGGCGAATTGCTGCGCGACCTGCATCGCCTCGGTGCTGAGGGCATGGTCATCTTTAGTTGGTTGCATCTGCTGCGCACGTACTTCACTGGCTCGTATAAAGGTCCGCGAACATTTACATGGTTGACCGGCGTCCTTCTCTTGCTGATCACTGCCTGGCTGAGTTTCACCGGCTATTTGCTGCCCTGGGACCAGCTGGCTTATTGGGCGGTTACCGTTGGTACGAGTATCACAGAGTCGGGGCCGGTAGTTGGACCTGCGCTGAACTTACTGATGCGCGGCGCTCCCGACATTGGCGCCGGGGGCCTCCTTCGCTTTTATCTGCAGCATGTCATCCTGTTCCCTTTACTTGCAATCCTCTTTATCAGCATTCACTACTACAAAGTGGCGCGCGAACACAGCATTTCATTGCCGGCTGTGGTTGAAGAGACCGAGCAGAGCCAGGATGAAAAGAAGGAACATAACCGCAGAATCGATCTCATTCCGGATTTGCTGACGCACGAGATCTTTTTGATCAGCCTGGGGACGTTCATCATGTTAGCGATTCTCTATTTCCGCTGGTTCCATTCTCCGCTTGAAACGCATGCTAATCCGCAGCAAACGCCTTTGGATACGAAGGCCCCCTGGTATTTCTGGTGGCTGCAAGGCATGCTGAAGATCGACCCTGCCACAATCATAGAGAACCTGGTTAATCCACTTTTTGAGGCCGTCGGTATAGGCTTCCGATTGGAGCTCAGCCTCATCCTGAATAGCAAGTTCATCATGGGCTTGGTGGTTCCTCCGGGTTTAGTCTTGCTGCTGATGGCAATCCCCTATATCGACCGTAATCCTTCACGCTTGGCCAAGAACAGGCCATTTGCAATTGCCTGGGGTGTAGCATGGGTGTTCATCGTGATCGCATTAAGCTTCATGGGAACGCCTCAATATGGCATCGAGACCCCGGCGGCGACAAGAATTATTCAGGATCTTGCGCCGGAGGAGGGCGAAGGCGCTCTACGCTCGATACCCTATGAGGAATTGCAGCAGGGCGTTTACGTGGTGGGTGAAGATTACGGCAGCGATCTCTGTCCGGGTCTTGCTTATCAACCCGATCCCGAAGGCGATATCAACAATGTCGTAGTGGGCTGCCCTCACCTGACTGCTGTATTCGAGGAGTTCAGCGCGAAACTGCTGGCTGCCAATGCTGATAGCAGGCTTCCCGACCTGAGCGCTTCGATGACCGTCGAGCAAGTCCAGCACAATCTGGTCAGTGTGACCCCGCGGGTTGCATGGACTGACCCAGAGACGGGCTTGGCGAAAACATATTCCCATACTTATTTCCTTCATCAAAATCGCGCACGAGAAGAATAAGGTAGCGCGAGGAATAACGCCACTCCATGAAACGCGTACAATTAGAGATCATCCTGGGCACAATCTTTGTGCTACTCAGTGTTGGTATTTTGATCATCCTGGGTATCCAGGAACCTCAGCGCTTGGCGGACTATGAAGGGCAGCAAAGGGCGGACCTCATTGAATTTGGCGCATCTGTCTACATAACCAACTGCGTGATGTGTCACGGAACCCAGGCCCAGGGAATCACGGGAAGAGCCCCAAGCCTGCGAGATGAGCACTTTTTTACTGAACGCCTGGCTGAAATCGGTTGGCAGGGCAGCCTTGAAGACTATATAGTGTCTGTGGTCACTGTAGGCCGCCAAGTCTCAACCCGGCCCGAACTCTATGTCGGAGGCGGGTCTCCTGCCATGCCTACATGGTCGGAAAAATTCGGCGGCCCTTTGCGCGACGATCAGATTCGCGCAGTGGCTGCGTTCATCATGAACTTTGAAGCGTATGCCTTGGGAGAAGTTCCCACGGCAATACCATTGCTTCCGCCTGTAGACGAATCCACCCCTGAAGGGCGCGGGCAGGCGGTGTTCTTCCAGGCGGGTTGTAATGCCTGCCATACCATCACCGGCATAAGCAGCGGGACCGTTGGGCCTGTATTGGATGGCCTGACGAGCCGCGCCGGGTCTACGGTTTCGGGTTTGAGCGCGGAGGATTACATTCGGCAGTCCATCCTGGAACCCAGTGCCTACGTGGTTGAGGGCTTCCAGGATGGCGTGATGCCGCAAACGTTTGGCGACACATTAAGCGAGGAGCAGATCAGCGATCTGGTTGCCTTCCTGCTAACTCTGCAATAGATTTCAGTGTCCAAAGGAAAACGCGCCCCTCGACTTGAGCGAGGGGCGTTTTTGTAATGTGATTTTGTTATACTTTTTCTGCTTTATCAATTCCAGGCTTCCAAACCATCGTGAACAAGCTGGCTAAAACCGTTCAAGCGATTTTTTTTGCGCTGCTGTCCTGTTTTGTTTTGCTGGCTGCGACGGGCGGTGTAGCCCAG
>JBOGUK010000049.1:0-3262 GCA_050695915.1 Anaerolineales bacterium | reverse complement strand
CCGCATCCCTTTTGAAAACCGCATGACCGAGCCCAAAGCCATCCCTTTTTATCGCGACGAACGGTTCCTGAGCGCGGCGGCGCAAATCGTTTCGGCGCTGCTGGTGATCGCCGCGCTCTGGTGGTTGGTGGTCAATTTCCTGCGCGCCGCCGAAGCCCGCAATCTTTCGCTCAGCTTCGAGTTTCTGGACAGACCGGCCGGCTTTCCCATCAGCGATCCAGCTATCCCCTACAGCACGAGTGATACTTTTGGCTACGCATTTCTTGTCGGCGTATTGAACACGCTGCGTGTGGCCGTTTCCGGTATCGTCGCAGCCACCATCCTGGGTACCCTGGTAGCTTTGGCGCGGCTGTCGTCCAACTGGCTGCTTAGCAAGATCGCCCTGGCTTACATCGAATTCCATCGCAACATTCCCCTGCTGGTCCTTCTATTCATCTGGTATTTCACGGTGTTCCGCGAACTTCCCGCAGTGGGAGAGAGCATTGTTTTTCCTGGCCCGATTTACCTCAACCAGCGCGGCGTGTATTTCACCTGGCCGCGGCTCACGGAAACCGGCGGAGTCTTCGCGGCCGGTATCGCAATCGGGCTGCTGGCTGCTGTGATTCTGTGGAATGTGCTGCGCGCACGCCGTGAGCGAACCGGAAAGAAATCTTATTTTTGGCAAGCCAGCCTCGCAGCCCTGGTGGTTTTTCCCGTGTTGGGTTGGATCTTCTCCGGCGGGCAGCCGCTTCAGCTGGACGTACCCTCTTTGCAGGGTTTCAACATTCGTGATGGGCTGCGCTTAAACCCGGAATTTGCCGCGCTCTTCGTTGGCCTCGTCACCTATACTGCTGCCTTCATTGCCGAAGTGGTGCGCGGCGGGATCCAGGCCGTCGACCGCGGGCAAATCGAAGCGGCGCGGGCGCTCGGACTGAACGGTTTCCAAGTCTTGTCTTTTGTCGTGGTTCCGCAAGCGATGCGCGTGATCATCCCTCCGATGATCAGCCAATACTTGAATCTCACCAAGAATTCCAGCCTGGCGTTGGCCATTGGATACCAGGAGCTGTTCAGCGTTGGGCGCATCGCCATCAATCAGGCCGGGCGGGCTGTCCCCGTTTTTCTGCTAGTGATGGGAACGTATCTCCTGATCAGCCTGGTGACCGCATTCGTTCTCAACATCTACAACCGGCGCATCCAGTTCGTGACGCGCTAACCCACAATGACGCAATCTGTCGCCGAACAAGACGTTTACCTGCCGCCGCCTGAGGCCCCGGGGGCCGTTAAATGGCTGAGAGACAACTTGTTCAAGGGTTGGCTCAATATTTTGCTCACTCTGACTTCGGCCGCGTTTCTGTATTTCGCGTTAAACCTCGTTCTCACCTGGCTGTTGACCGAGGCGGATTGGACGCCCGTAATTAATTTTCCAATCTTGTTCGCTGTGGGGCAGTATCCGCGAGAGGAATTGTGGCGCATCGGCGCCTTGCTTTCAATGCTGGCTTTCCTTTTGGGATTGAGTTGGCGCCAATGGGGCGGGCTGTTGCGCGGGGTGAGCTTGTATGTCGGCGCGTTCTTCCTGGTGCTCGGGGCGATGCCCGTTGCACATGCGGCGCTTACGCCCGGGATGCGCGCCTTCCTGATCTCGCTGCCTCTCACTATCCTGATCGCGTACCGGCTGGGAGTCACCAAGGTGGTGAGCAAGCGACTCGTGATCATTTTATGGCTGCTGTATCCGCTTCTCGGCGTAATCCTGATCCGAGGGATTGCCGGTTCCCCATTCCTGGAACTGGTCTCCACCACGGTATGGGGCGGCTTGTTGGTGACCTTCGTGCTCTCGGTGGGCGGCATTGTGTTGTCCTTCCCGATTGGTGTTGCGCTGGCGCTAGGACGCAGGTCAAAGCTCCCTGTGCTGAGCGCGGTCTCCACCTTTTTCATTGAAACGATCCGCGGGGTGCCATTGGTCACCCTGTTGTTCATGTTCTCCATCATCCTGGCGCTGTTCCTGCCGCCCGACGCCCGCCTGGACCGCTTGCTGCGTGCCCTCATCGCCATGACCATCTTCAGCGCCGCCTACGTGGCTGAAAACGTGCGCGGCGGCCTGCAAGCCGTGCCTGATGGGCAGATCGAAGCGGCCCGGGCGCTTGGCATGAATGGCGTCCAGATTATGGGGCTGATCGTTTTGCCCCAGGCCTTGCGGATCACCATTCCCGCCATGGTGGGACAATTCATTTCGCTCTTCAAGGACACCACTTTGGTCGTCATCGTGGGCATCAATGATTTCCTTGGCATCGGCCGCTCCATTGTGAATTCCAATCCACAATACCTTCGATCGCAGTTGGAAGTCTATTTGTTCATCGCTGCGGTCTACTGGGTGTTCAGCTACGTGATGTCGCTGGCCAGCCGGCGCCTGGAAGAATCGCTGGGCGTAGGGAAAAGATAGAGGAGCCATGCCTGATAAGAAACACCCCATCATTCATTGCGATGACGTGCACAAGTGGTTCGACGATTTCCACGCGCTGCGCGGCATCAGCCTGGACGTCTTTCCCCAGGAAGTGATCGTGATCTTCGGCCCCTCGGGTTCCGGCAAATCGACGTTCATCCGCACGCTCAATCGTCTGGAGGAACACCAGCAGGGAATGATCACGATTGACGGCATCCAGCTCAGCCACGACGTGCGCAACATCGAAAAGATCCGCGCCGAAACCGGCATGGTATTCCAGCAGTTCAATCTGTTCCCGCACCTCACCGTGATGCAGAACGTGGCGCTCGCCCCGATCTGGGTGCGCAGGTGGCCGCGCCAGAAAGCCGAAGAAGAGGCAGTGCGTCTTCTGGAGCGCGTGGGCATCCCTGAGCAGGCGCGCAAGTTCCCAGGGCAGCTCTCAGGCGGGCAGCAGCAGCGCGTGGCCATCGCGCGGGCGCTGGCCATGCAGCCGAAGATCATGCTCTTCGACGAGCCCACCTCCGCGCTGGATCCTGAAATGATCAAGGAGGTGCTGGACGTGATGACACAACTGGCCAAATCGGGTATGACCATGCTCGTGGTGACGCACGAGATGGGCTTCGCCCGCGCGGTGGCCGATCGCATGTTTTTCTTCGACCGGGGCAAGATCGTGGAAAGCGGCACCCCCGACCAGATCTTCAACTCCCCCAAGGAAGAGCGAACTAAGCTGTTCCTCTCGCAAATCCTTTCGCACTAGGGATTTTCCGCAATACGGAATATGTTGACCATATTGCGTATTTCTTGATGCGTATTTCCACTGTGTTTCCCTGAGACGAAGGCGAAGGG
>JBOGUK010000048.1:0-3711 GCA_050695915.1 Anaerolineales bacterium | reverse complement strand
GTGGACATGCATCCGATGATCTTCTCTACCAGTCCGGCGGGTTTCGACGAACAGATCGCTTTTACATTGCGGGCGTACCGCGATGAAAACTGGGAAACTTTGCAGCGCGAACAGCGGCCTGCCTACGGGGACCCGCGGGGGGAAGCGGAAACGGCGATGGAGACTGAGAATGATTAGAAATGGCCGCGATCCACACGCTTGTGAGGCGCGGCTTGCGCGAAGCGCTAGGCTTGCTTCGGAATAATTACGACTTTTCTCCGCGGATCTTCACCGACGCTTTCAGTGCTCACTTCGTCGCTTTCGCGGAGAGCCAGGTGGATGATGCGCCGCTCGAACGGCGGCATGGGTTCCAGCGACTGCCGGCGTCCGGTGGTGACGGCCTGGCGGGCCATGCGCTCTGCTACCTGACGAAGCGTTTCCTCGCGGCGCTGGCGGTAGCCGGAAACGTCGATGATCAGGTGGGCCGAGTACCCGACCTCTTTTCCAACGATCATGCGGGTGATCATCTGCAGGGCATTCAGGGTCTCGGCGCGGCGACCGATGAGGATGCTGAGATCCTCTCCCTCGATATCGACAACGATAGGCGCCGGTTGACCGGTTTCGTCCTCCTCCCCCAGGCTGGCACTCACGCGGGCATTAACACCCATGTGCTCCAACAGCTGCTGCACGGTGGTCGTCGCGATGGACATGGTGTTGTCGGCTTCGTGAGGAGACATCGGCGCTGCGGCCCGGCGAGGTTTCTCTTCCCACTCTATCGATCCCTTTAGCGTCAACCGAACGCGAGCTTCGCGGCTGCCGAGGCCAAAAAGCCCGCCGCTGCCTTCGTCCAGCACTTCAATGTCAACCTGGTCTCGGTTCACGCCGAGTTCAAGCAGCCCCTTGTCCACGGCGTCATCAACGGTGGGAGCGATAGTCTCTAAGGTGGCGCGGTGTTCCATGGGTCTCAATTCTGCTTTGGCGCGTTGGCTGCGGCTGGTCCAGGTTGCTGCTTATGGCGGCCCATCAGGTAGTACTGTGCAATACTGAAGACATTACCCGTGAGGAAGTATAAGGCCAGCCCGGCGGAGAATAGGAGGGAGAAGTAACCCATCATCAACGGCATAGTCAGATTCATCGAGCGGGCCATCTGAGCGCTCTGGTCGTTCGGGTTGCTCGAGCTGGGCGCCATCATCTTGCTCTGGTAGTAGGAAGTAACCACGACCAGGATGGTCAGTACAGGGATTGCAAAGGGAAGGAAGTCGAGGTGCAACCGCTCAGGCTGCCCAAGGTCCATCCAGAGGAAGCGGCTGTTCAGCGGGATCAGCTCGGCTGCATTCGGCAGGAAAAGGCCGCGAGAGAAATCCAGCAACTGCAACGGGGTAGCAGCCAGCGCCCGTTGGATAGCCCAGTACATGGCAATCAGGAGCGGGAACTGCAGCAAGAGAGGAAGACAGGCGCCCAGCGGGTTGATGCCTAGCTCCTGGTAGAGTTTCATTTGCTCCTGGGCTAGTTTCTCTTTGTTGTCCTTGTACTTGCGCTGGATCTCTTTCCACTTTGGATTGTTCTGCAGTTCCTGAGTGGAGCGCGCGCTTTTCATTTGCTGCACCGTGAAGGGATACGTGACCAGGCGCACAACAATCGTGAAGATAATAATGGCGATGCCAAAATTGTTGCCCACCAAGTTGTAAATAAACACGAGGGCATTTGTGAAAGGAACGATTAAGAATTCAAGCATGATTATCCTAGTATTAAATCAATTTTCGGGCGCAAACGTCCAAACCGTTGCCCCATTGGTATCCAGAGCCATCAGCACGCTTTCGCTATTGGCCACGCCCACAAGGATTAAGTCGCCAGCGGCCACAGGCGGGCCGTAAAGCTCCACCTCGAAGGTTTGCGTCCATTGAATACGCCCATCGGCGGTTAACGATATCACCTCTCCTCCCTCATTGATCACATAGATATTCCCATTGAGGACGAGCGGCGCGCCGGTTATCGCAGACTCGGTGTCTACCCGCCAGTGCTCCGAACCGCGGGCGGCGTCCAGTGCGTAAACGGTGCCCTCAAGGTCGGCGGCGTATACGGTGCCATTGGTCAGCGCAGGGCTGGCCCACACCCAGCCGTCGGTTGCAAATCGCCAGAGCACACTCCCGGAAACGGCATCCAACGCAACAATTTCATCGTTAAGGGTTCCAATAAATAGGGTGCCCTCCTCTGAAAGCGCCGGGCTGCCCACCATGGTTCCACCGAGGTCCTCACCCCAGATCAGGTCGCCGCTTGCCGCATCCAACGCGTAGAGATGATGATCCATCGAAGGCACATAGACTCTGGTTCCATCCGTGGCTGGCTGGGACCAAAGGGGCTGCCTGGCGCCAAAGGTCCACTGAAGATCCCCTTCGGAATCCAGGGCATAGAGGATGTGGTCGGAGTTTGGAGCGAAGATATTTCCACCGGCAATAATTGGAGCGCCAACAAATCGATTTGCGGCCCCTGAAAAGGTCCAATTGATTCCGGCATCGTCAGGATCTAGGCTGTAAAGGCTGTTGTTGTACGCGCCCACGAGCAGTTCGCCCGCATCAGTAACCTGCACCGGCGCGAAGACCGCGAAGTTATTAGCCCTTTCCGGCTGGAAGCGCCAGCGCTCGCTGCCATCGTCGAGTTGCAGCGCATATAGGAACTGATTGTACGAAACGTAAATGCTGTTGTTTTCTTCGTCGACGGTAATGCCGGGCCAGGCTGCGGCCTGAACCGACCCGCAGCCCGTCAGCAACACTGCTATCGCCAGGCCAGCAAACACAAATAATTTACGATAATTCGTCATAAGCTCTTTCGTTGTTAGGGAAGCGGGTCGTACCCACCCGCGTTCCAGGGATTGCAGCGCAGCAATCTGGTGAAACTCATCCACCCACCTTTCAGCGCCCCATATTTGTAGATTGCCTGATATGAATAATGGGAACAAGTCGGGTAAAAACGACAGGTATCCTCTGGCAGCGTACGCGATAATGTCTTCTGATAGAAACGGATAGGCAGCAAAAACGCATAGCGCGGGAGATTCCCGAATGTAATGGGTAAATCCCTCAGGGATGGGTCCGGATGTTCGTGGATTTCCGGATAGGAATGAATTGCTTCAGCTTTCATTATTTCAGTAAAGATGCCTTTCGCAGTAACTCAGCCAGCGCGCCTGCCACCTGTGGCGATTTATTCTCCAGGATATCGCCTTTGGCGATGAGAACGATATCGTAACCAGGTTTGATTTGTGTAAGAAAGGGTTGCATAGCTGCACGCATGACGCGCTTGGCACGATTTCTCTTGACGGCAGTGCCAACTGTCTTCCCGGCCATTACTCCGACGCGCACGGCGCCCAGATCATTTGGAAGGGCGCTAAGCGCTAGAAACGGGTGCGCAATCTTTTTTCCCATTCGCCGCACCCGCTTGAAATCGGCTGCCCTGCTAAGGCGAAACCCGCGCTTCACCTATACGCGGGGTTCCCTTTTCTTGAGCTCGGCTATGCGTTCCAATTCACCTTCTTGACGTGGGTGGACTGCACCGTCAGGTTTTTCCGGCCCCTGGCTCGCCTGCGCTTAAGTACCTTGCGCCCGGCGGCGGAGGCCATCCGGCTGCGGAAACCATGCACGCGTAAGCGGCGTCGTTTCTTTGGTTGATAAGTCCTTTTCGGCATTCTTCTCTTTCCTTAGTGTTAAATCGAACAATTGATTATACCTTACGGGCCAGCTG
>JBOGUK010000047.1:0-8574 GCA_050695915.1 Anaerolineales bacterium | reverse complement strand
CGAGATCGCCGAGGCGGCCCGTGCGGAGCCGGCGGAAGGCTTCCTGGCGCCCGATTTCACGCTGGAAACCCTGGCGGGTGACCAAGTCACACTTTCAGGCTTGCGCGGGCAAGTTGTATTAGTGAATCTGTGGGCATCGTGGTGCGGCCCGTGTCGGGCCGAAATGCCTGCCATCCAGCAAATCTACGAGCAATATCGCGATCGGGGCTTTACGGTGCTTGGGGTTAACCTCACCAACCAGGACAGCCGAGCTGCGGCGCAAGCTTTCGTCGATGAGTTTGGACTCACCTTCCCCATTCTCCTGGACACCGACGGCTCAGTTGCCGCGGCCTATCGCTTGCGCTCGCTGCCGAGTTCCTACTTTATCGACCGCAATGGCGTCATCCAAAAAGTTGTGCTCGGCGGACCGATGGCGGAAGCCCTGGTACAAACACAAGTGGAGCAATTACTGGGGTTGACCCCGTAATGTTTCCAGTTGCCCAGGTCGGGCCGTTCGCCGTGCAAATGCCCGGCCTCATCCTTCTGGGTGGCTTATGGATCGGTCTTTATCTCAGCGAACAAGCATTGCCTAGGCGACGAAATGCAATCACGGCCGCGCAACTAAACAACCTTGTTTTCACAGCATTGCTCGTCGGGTTGATCGGGGCCAGATTGGGTTATGTTTTCAGATTCCCTTCGGCCTTTGCTCAGAGCCCGCTTAGCCTGATCTCGTTGAACCCTGACCTTCTGGAACCCTGGATCGGATTATTCACGGCAGCAATCGCCGCGGTTGTATATGGCCAGCGCAATGGACTTACCTTGCTTCCTACTCTTGACGCACTAACGCCGCTGCTGGCGGCGTTCTCGATTGTTTGGCATCTCAGCCAGCTCGCCTCCGGCGCCGGCTACGGATTGCCTAGCGACTTGCCATGGGCGATCAATTTACTGGGCGCCAACCGCCATCCAACGCAGATCTATGACGCGCTCGCGTCCCTTGTAATTCTTGCAATCATCTGGAGCAGGCGAAAGCAATTCGAGACCACACCCGGGCAAACCTTTTTCGCCTTTGTGGTCTTGAGCGCCGGTGCGCGCTTGCTCCTGGACGCGTTCGACGCAGCCGGACCCGCACTGGCTACTGGCTGGCGCGTATCGCAGATCGCTGCCTGGGCAATCCTTTTCGCCGGGCTGTTATTTTTGCGACGCTTGAAATTTCAGGGGGAGTAAATCGTCGTTTCGGGTTTGAAGGCCGCCCACGAAAACCAAAAGTGGTTGATGGAAACTACGGCTTCCAATTGAGCGCCCTCAAGCGATCCAGCCACGGCGCGCCCGAAGATATCCCAGGTGGTGCCAGTCTGCTCATCTGTGATCGCCCCATCTGCGTAAATGAACGTCAGGGTCATCCCATTTATGTTTCTGGAGAACGCCGCCGCTGCGCCCACCTCGCGCCCTTCGCCTGTCGAAATGGTATCCAGCGGTGACACAACGCCCGGTTGCCAGAAGATGGCTACCGGTTGGCCCCCAATCTCTTCGTTGATCACTCCCAATTCCGCGAGCGTTTCGTACGGAAAAGCAATCGCCTGTCCGTTTAGATCTACGGTGAGGACGCGCGTCATCGGGGGAATGGTCTCGGGTGTGATCGGCCCGCGGAACAAGAACGGCGAGGAGTTGATGTCGTCATACCCCACATACGGGTTGCGTCCATAATCGCGGAGGAAACCTGTGTTGCGCGAAAGAACTCTTCCCTGTGGAAAGGTGTTCCGGAAATCTTCCCATGCGACGATCAATGCGGGATAGAACTGAAGCTGCGCGCCGGTCAGCTCGCCCACGATGGCTTCGCCGCTGGCTTGCTGCCACCAGGTTTCAGTTTGGCGGTCGTACATGATCAAGTTGCTGAAGCGCAGGCGACCCGTGGTGCCGAAATCCAGCACGCGCCCGTCCACTGTGCGCTCGAAGGCGATGGCCGTGTTGCACAACGGACAAAAAGTAACCAGGATGGGCAACGCGCCGATCTGATCGTTGACGATCTCATGCCACATGAGGATCTGGATCGGATAGGCGCGCGCCTCATCCCCAACCTGAACCTGGATCACTGGCTCTTGCGACCGCAGCCATTCATCCGCTTCTTCCACGGAAACAAAATGCGGGTCGTCAATCGCAGGGATGCCGTCCTTGGGAGGACCGCCCGAAAGGATTTCACTGAACGAAACGCTGTGGATGTCGAAATCGGTGGAGAATTCGCCCTGAAACACGCGCAATTCATCTGGGGAGAGAGAAGTGGGGTTCACTGATATCGTAGGTTCGGCTTCATCCGGGCCATCGGTTGAAATGAGTGCCCTATTCGCTCCAGAAGCGCAGGCCCCGAGTAAGATAGGCAGCACAAACAAAAATCTCATGGTCGACGTCTACCCTTGAGGACACGCCTCTTGACCCTGGTCTTACTGTTCACACGATGAGTATTCAATGGGACGATCTTGCAGTGACCGCGGAACAGATGCGGGATATGGACGACCGTGCTGTCACCGATTATGGTGTTCAGTTGATCCAAATGATGGAGAACGCCGGTCGCCATCTGGCTGAACTAACCCGCCGCCAGTTGGCAGGCATAATTGCCGGCAAGTCGATTTTGGTATTGTGCGGATCCGGAAATAACGGCGGTGGCGGGATGGTGGCATCCCGCCACCTGCAGAACTGGGGCGCTCGGGTTCAAGTACTTCTTGCCGCCAGCGCCGCAAGGCTAAAACCCATCCCCGCGCAGCAGTGGAAAACCGTCTCGGCGTTGGGGCTGGCAGTTGAATCTCCAACTCACCCAACTGACCTGATCATCGATGCTTTGCTCGGCTATGGTGGAAGCGGCAACCCGCGCCCGCCAATCGACAATTGGATTAATTTTGCAAACGATTCCGGATCGCCAATACTATCCCTGGACATTCCCTCCGGGCTCAACGCAACCACCGGAGAACCAGGTTCTCATTGCGTCCGAGCAACCGTGACACTCACGTTGGCGCTGCCCAAAACTGGGCTGCTCCAAAAACGTGCCGAGCCTTATGTTGGCGAGCTGTATTTGTGTGACATCGGAATTCCCCCGCAAGTCTATAAGGGTCTCTTCCCTAACATAAAGCTTTCCAATCTCTTCCACCAAGCGGAATTATTAAACTAGGTCTGGAAAAAAATTGAATAGTGAGAAGTGAAAGGGAAAAACCAATCACTGCTCACTATTCCTTTCCTCTGGACGAGTTAACCCTTTCTCCCTTCGCGCGTCTCCCTTATCCCTCAGAATAACTTGTAAACCAGCACCACCACAAGGGCAAAAATAATGTGGCTGAGCAACCCGCCTACTAAGGCCATCATTCCGCCTTGCTTCGTCATCCAGGCGCCGGGCGCAGCCACCTCGCCGCTTTTAATTCCAGCGTGCATCATTGGCACCATCATCATTCCCATGCCAACCACAAGCCAATGCACCGTGCCAAAAAGTACCGCCGAACCAGGCGCCGGCGCCCCGATCCCTTGGGACCAGAGGAAGGCGTAAATCAGTGCGAAGATCACACCCATCATCAAGTGCATCATCCAACCCAACGCCTTGTTCGCTTTGCCGAACATCGTGGAAAGCATTCCCACGATATCCATCTTTGGCATTCCCATCATTGGCGCAAGCGCCATAACGAGACTCACTGCCAAAGCCCCAATCAATCCAGAAACGATCGCTGCGAAAATGTTCATTTGCTTCTCCTTTCTGTTTCGAAAATAAAAGTAATCGTAAGAAACAGGAAAGTGATTTTCCTTACCTCGTGACCTGTTCGCGGCGGAAACATTGAGTGGAATTCCTTTTCTGGATGGATGAAAAAAAGTAAGACACTGGAGCGCTATTGTGTCGTAGCAGTAGGAGAAAGGATTTACCCACAATGAAAGCAATCTGGAACGGGCAGGTCATTGCAGAGAGCGATGAAACGCGCGTGGTCGAAGGCAACCACTATTTCCCGCCCGAGGCAATCAAGAAGGAATTTCTCCAGGCAAGCGATACTCATACGCAGTGTGCCTGGAAGGGAACAGCCAGCTATTACAACGTCGCAGTATCTGGCGAAACGAACCGCAATGCGGCCTGGTATTACCCCGATCCATCTGAGGCCGCAAAGCAGATCAAAGATTACGTTGCTTTCTGGCGCGGTGTCAAGATCGTCCCGTAAATCTGGACAATTGGATAAGAGCGTGAATTATGGCGATCTATGCGCGCAGCCTGGACAACCTGCAGGTCGAGATCCGTTCAGGGGTGCACACGGTTCGCTCCGATGAACCAATTGAGTTCGGTGGGCAGGATACCGGCCCAAATCCGTATGAATTGCTCATGGCTTCACTTGCTGCATGCAAGATCATCACGATGCAAATGTACGCGCGGCGAAAAGGCTTTCCACTGGAGGGCGTGGAGGTCACCATGAGCACACGCAAGGTGCACGCCCGCGATTGCGAGGATTGCGAATCCGACCCGGAAGCCAGGGTGGATATCATCGACACCGAACTTCGCTTATTGGGTAATCTTGACTCGGAGCAAAAGCAGAAAATCCGGAAAATCTCAGAGAAGTGCCCCGTTCACCGAACCCTGACTACCGAAACCAAAATCCGAACGAAATTGTTGAACTAAAAGTAGGCTAGGCGGGCTTCAGCATTGCCATGAGGGCCTCGTATTCCTCGCGGCAATCCGGGCATACATTCAGGTGTTGCTCGATGGCAGCCATGATCTCGGTGAGCGGGTCGCCGCGAGTCACGGACTCCGCAAATTGGTCAAGGAGCGCGTAAACATCGTCGCACGAGAGTTCGCTGGCGCGAGTGGCGGCCAGCATGAGCAGCATGCCGCGCATCATGGATGCGGGACGCCCTCCACCACCAAATAATCTATTGAACCAATTCGTAAACCGTTTCATTACGTTACCTCGACACAAGTTGCATCCCGAGTCTTACTCCGCAAACATGGCCAGCAACTCTTCGGGGCGGAGCCCGTCTTTTTCGAGGCTGGACTTGATCTTTTGGCGCGCATCGTGCAGCAGCTTGTAGATCGCGTTGCGGTTGCTGCCCATTCGTCGTGCCACTTCCTCCATGGGAACGCCCTGGATGATCACCGCGGTCATCACCCGGCGTTGCTTTGCCGTGAGCGCCTCGTTGATGATGGCCTCGATTTGAACCATCACTTCCTTTTGTCCCAGGCTGACATCCGGCAAAGGGTCCTCTGAGGGGAACTGAAAAGCTGCGCCCTGATCCTCAGTTTCCTCCTGCAAATAATCCAGGGACACATCCCGCCATTTGCGGCGGCGCAGTTCGTTGAGTGCGATGCGAACGGCGATCTTGTAGGCCCAATTGGTGAACTGCCCCTTCCCCTCGAACTTATCCAGTTGGTCGATGACGCGCATCAGCGTGTCCTGGATCGTGTCCTCGATCAGATCGCTGAATTCCGGGTTTCCCGGAGACAGCCAGCGGGAAAGCCCGCGCGGCAGGGACCGCGCCAGTAGAGTACGCAGGTCTGCCAGCGCAGACTCGCGCAGGTCTCCGGGGACGCGCAGGTCGCTTACCCAGGCTGCGTTGTCGCGGGTAATCATATGGAGCGCATCATAGCAGGATATTCAGGCGTACGAAATTCGACTTCCCCTCGTTTTCTGCATCATGGACACGACATTCCTCATTATTCTTTTGGTGATCCTGCTCATATCACCAACCCTTGCGTTGTTACTCTTGATCCTTAGGTTGGCCGGGGTTATTTAGAATGCATCTTAACTAACGGCCCGGTTTTTCACGAGTCCCCTAAAAACTCTTTCCCCCTCGCAAGCTCGGGGCTCAGGATGACAAAGTAAGAAAGGATGGACGGGGCAAAATGCCCCGTCCATCCTTTGCTAATTTTGTCTCATAAGACTATATTGACTAACTTCCCCTGCACCACGATCACCTGCTTCGGTTTCTTGCCAGTTAACTGCTTCTGAACCGCCTCGCTGGCCAGGGCCCGCTCGCGGGCATCGGCTTCGCTGATGCCAACGGGCACGGTGATGCGGTCGCGCAGTTTGCCGTTCACTTGAACCACCAGCGTAATCTCATCTTCCCTGGCGACCTTTTCATCTGCTTGCGGCCAGGATTGCGTATGGACTGAATATGGTTTTCCCTGAAGCGCCCACAGCTCCTCAGCGATGTGCGGCGTCACTGGCGCCAGCAGCCGCAGGAACACATCTTGGGCCTCGCTCCATTCTTCGCTGCCCGCGGCGCCCGCATCCTTCGCGTCCTGCATCGTGTTGGTCAATCCCATCAGCGACGAAACGATCGTATTGAATTCAAAATCCTCCATATCGCGCGTCACACTCTGGATCGTTTGATGCACCTTACGCCTCAGCGCCTTTAGATCGCCTTTCTCCCTTCTCCCTTCTCCCTTCTTTACGCTAAACATTTCCCACACGCGATACAACCAGCGCACCACGCCCTGGATGTTCTCGTCGCCCCACGGTCCACCCTCGGCCCAGCGATACCCAAACATCAAGTAGGCGCGCACGGTATCAGCGCCGTATTCGCGCACCAGGTCATCGGGATCGACCACGTTGCCGCGCGATTTACTCATGCGCTGGTGGTCGCCGGCCAGGATCTGTCCCTGGTTGCGCAGCATCAGCATGGGTTCGTGGCCTTCCACGATGCCCATATCGCGCAGCGCCTTCCAGAAAAAGCGCACGTACAGCAAGTGCATCACAGCATGTTCTGCGCCGCCGGTGTACACGTCCACCGGCATCCAGTAGTCATATTCCCTGGGATCGAACGCGGCTTTGTCGTAGTGCGGACTCAAATAACGCAGGAAGTACCACGACGAGCACATGAAGGTATCCATCGTGTCCGTGTCGCGTTCGGCGGGTTCGTCGCAGTTCGGGCAGCGCGTTTGTTTCCAGATGGGATGCAGCTTCAGCGGGCTCTCGCCGGTGGGCTTCCACTCGATATCGTCCGGGAGCAGCACGGGCAGCTGGTCTTCCGGCACTGGTTGCACGCCGCAAGTCTTGCAGTACACCATCGGGATCGGCGCGCCCCAGTAACGCTGCCGCGAGATCAGCCAGTCGCGGATGCGATAACCCACCGCGCCTTCGCCGATGTTGTTCTTCTCCAGATGCGCGATCGTTTTCTTCACGGCCTCGTCGGCATTAGTACCGGTCAGCGGGCCGCTGTCCACCATGGCGCCGTAATGCGGCGCCGCCTGCGTCATCGTCTTGCCGTCCAATGGTTCGCTATCCTGCGGCTGGATCACGGGACGCACTTCCAGGCGGAATTTGCGCGCAAATTCGAAATCGCGCTCGTCGTGCGCGGGCACCGCCATAATGGCGCCTGTGCCGTAGGTCATCAGCACATAACCCGCGATCCAGATGGGGATGCGCTCGTTGTTCACCGGATTGATTGCGTAGCCGCCGGTGAAAACGCCGGTCTTTTCACGCTCCGTAGACTCGCGTTCGACGTCCGTCTGGCGCGTGGCTTCGGCCACATAGGCTTCCACTTCGGCGCGCTTTTCATCCGTTGTTACCTTGGCGACCAGCGGATGCTCCGGCGCCAACACCATGAAGGTGGCACCCCACAGCGTGTCCGGCCGCGTGGTGAAGATGGTGAAGTCTTCACCAGTTTCGGTTATGAAATTCACATTGGCACCCTCAGAACGCCCGATCCAGTTGGTTTGCAGCGTGCGGATGGTTTCGGGCCAATCGATGCCGTCGTAGAGCCGCAGCTCGTCCGCGTACTTTGTAATGCGGAAGAACCATTGTTCCAGGTTCTTCTTGATCACCGGCGTGCCACAGCGTTCGCAGACGCGCTTTTCTCCAATCACTTGCTCGCGGGCCAGGGTGGTGTTGTCCTTCGGGCACCAATCCACCGCGGCCATCTTGCGATAGGCCAGGCCGGCTTTATAGAGCTGCAGGAAGAACCACTGCGTCCAGCGATAGAACTCGGGATCCGAAGAAATGGCTTCCCGCCGCCAATCGAACATGGCGCCCATGCTGCGCAACTGCTTACGCATGTTCTCGATGTTGGCGTAGGTCCATTCTTTGGGATGGATGTTGCGCTTGATAGCAGCGTTCTCGGCGGGCAAACCGAAGGCATCGAAACCCATGGGGAACATCACGTTGTAGCCGCGCATGCGCATGTAGCGGGCGTGCGCGTCCGACGGCGTCATCGCGTACCAGTGACCCATGTGGAGATCGCCGGATGGATAGGGAAGCATGGTGAGCGCGTAATACTTGGGTTGCTTGGGGTCTATATCGGCGTGATATAGCCCGTCGGCTTCCCACTTCGCCTGCCACTTGGCTTCGATTTCGTTCGGTTTATATTTCTCTGCCATTCTCGCTCCTTTAAACAAAACGACCCTCATCCTCTGGGGACGAAGGCCGGTAAACCTCCGCGGTACCACCCGCATTCTCGGCCCCCTCCGAGCTCTCATAGCTGCGCTAACGGGCGCTTCCGCCGCGTCTTACTTGGTTTCAGACACGGAGCCTGCTCGTTTACGGAAATCACTCCGTTTCGAGCGGCAGGCGAGTTGGGCCTTTAAACCGAGTGTTTTTCTCGGTATTAAACCCGAGTGTTTTTCTCGGTATTAAACCCGAGTGT
>JBOGUK010000046.1:0-3614 GCA_050695915.1 Anaerolineales bacterium | reverse complement strand
CCGATGCACCTGGAATTCGTAGAGCCATCCAAACGTTACGCGGATCTGATCATCCCCTATGGCGGCTACAATCAAGTGGCGCTCGACGTGGTGATGGCTCGTATCGAGGCCATACTGCACGAATTCAAACAACTCGCAAAAACATAGAAAGGAAGTCATGGTAGAAAAACAATGGAAGCAACCCCCCGCAATGGAGATCGATCCGCGAAAGAATTACACGGCGACGATCCGCACCGATAAAGGCGATATGAAGTTCATGTTGCACGCGGAGAAGGCGCCGAAGACCGTGAACAATTTCGTCTTCCTCGCGCGCCAGGGTTATTACGATGGCACGATGTTCCATCGTGTGATCAACGATTTCATGGCCCAGGGCGGTGATCCCACCGCCACCGGCAGCGGCGGCCCCGGCTACGATTTCGCTGACGAATTCCACCCTGATCTGCGCCACGATCAGCGCGGCGTGCTCTCTATGGCGAACGCCGGACCCAGCACGAACGGCTCGCAATTCTTCATCATCCACCGCGCTACTCCTCATTTGGATGACAAGCATGCTGTTTTCGGCAAACTGATCGAAGGCGAAGATGTATTGATGTCCATCCCGGACCGCGATCCCAGTATCAAGAACGCTCCGGCCGGCCAACTGCTTTCAGTAACCATAGAGGAAAGTTGACCTTGAATTCCGTACAGCCCCGCCGCGTCGGGGTCTTTCGCGCCCTGGCGCTGCTCGTCGTCATAGGATTAAGTGTTTCCATATTTCTTATCCCCCAGGATGAGGTGGAGCGCCTGCAAGGTTTCGGCTACGTTGGCGTCTTCCTCATCGCCTTGCTCGGCTACGCCACCATCTTCCTGCCCGCCCCGGTGGCCATCGTGGTGTTCTCGATGGGAGCCCGCCTGTCGCCGCTTGGCGTGGCGCTGGCTGCGGCCAGCGGCGCCGCCCTCGGCGAACTCTCCGGTTACTTGGCGGGCTTCAGTGGGCAGGCCGTGATCGAGAACACGCGCGTCTACCAGCGCATGGTCGGTTGGATGCAGCGTTACGGCGGGTTCACTGTCTTATTTTTGGCCGCCGTGCCGAATCCAGTTTTCGATCTCTCCGGAATTGCCGCCGGAGCGCTGCGCATGCCCGTTTCCCAATTTTTGGCCTGGTGCTGGGCCGGCCAGGCGATCAAGATGTCGGTGGTCGCGTTTGCAGGCGCCGGGTTGATCACAATCCCATGGATAAGGGATCTTTTTCGGGGGTAAGGATCCTCTATGAACAAAGGTTTCTACGATTCCCTGGCCCCTTATTACAAACTTGTCTACGAAGATTGGGAAAAGAGTGTAGAAACTCAAGCACGGGATTTAGACTCCTTAATCAAGGAGTACATCGGAGATAAGAGACGATTACTTGACGTTTCCTGCGGCATTGGAACGCAGTGCATTGGACTTGCTGCCCTGGGATACGAAGTTTCGGCCTCAGACATATCGAGCGAAGCTGTAAACCTCGCCAAAGTTGAAGCGGAAAAGCGAAGCCTCAGAATAAATTTCAAAATTGCGGATATGCGTGATGTCTCTACGTCATGGAAGGGGAAGTTCGACATCATCCTATCAGGTGACAATTCTGTTCCTCACCTGTTGACTGGCGAAGAGTTACTGAGAGCATTTCGAGGTTTTTTCGACGCGCTAAGACCTGGTGGCGGTGTAATGGTCACTATTCGAGACTATCGAAATATCAACCCCGAAAACCGTAGTTACATCTTGAATCCACGACGCGTCCATTATGTTCAAGGCACAAAAATCGTGCTCTTCGATCTATGGGAATTTGAGGGCAAATATTACAATTTGACAATGTACATCATTAGGGATGATGAAAAGGCGGATCTGGAAACTATCTCATTGCGTACCCGTTATTATTGCCTAACGCCCGACCAACTCGCCGGCATGATGGAGAAGGCTGGTTTTACAGATGTTCAGGTATTAGAGGAACGATTTTTTCAACCAGTAATCATCGGCATAAGACAGCCTTGATTTCAGATATATCGGTGCATAAGTCGTAGGGACAGGTTTCAAACCTGTCCGCCCGCCGTAGGCGGGGATCCAAAAACGAAAGGATATAAAATTATGATACGAAGGCTCAAATGACCGACTTTAAAAAGGCTGACCAATATACTGAAAAGAATCTCGATTCCAGCCTCGCCGAGCTCGCCGAACTCTGCGCCATCCCCAGCATCGCCGCGCAGAACACTGGACTCGACGAGTGCGCGGCGCTCGTTTCCAAAATGCTCGAGAAGCGCGGCTTCAAGACAGAGATCATGCCCTCCGGCGGCGCGCCCGTGGTCTACGCCGAGCGCAAAGGGCGCAGCGACAAGACGCTGCTCTTCTACAACCATTACGACGTGCAGCCTCCTGAGCCGCTCGAACTCTGGGAAAGTCCGCCCTTCGAAGCCACACGCCGCGATGGCAAGATGTACGCCCGCGGCGTAAGCGATGACAAGGGTCACTTCGTCAGCCGCATGTTCGCGCTGGACGCGCTGCTCAAGGAAAACGACGAGCTCCCGTGCAACATCAAATTCGTCGTTGAGGGCGAAGAGGAGATCGGCAGCGTGCATATGCCGCCCTTCGTCGAAAAACACGCCAAGAAACTGTCCGCGGATGCCTGCGTCTGGGAATTCGGCGGCGTGGACCACAACGATGTCCCGCTGCAGATCATGGGCATGCGCGGCATCTGTTACGTGCAGCTCGAGGTCGACCTGCTCACCATGGACGTGCATTCCGGCCTCGGCGGCTCCATCTTTCCGAACGCAGCCTGGCGCCTGGTTTGGGCGCTGGCGAGCCTCAAGGGCCCGGACGAGCGCATCCGCATCCCGCATCACTACGACAACGTCGTCCCGCCATCCGACCGCGATCGCCAGATCGCGTCCGCCATGCCGTACGAAGGCGACGAGTACAAGAAACGCTACGGAGTGAAAGAATTCCTGCGCGGTACCACCGGCCACCCCGACCTGTATTTGCAAGAAACTCTCGAACCCACCTGCACTATCTGTGGGCTGAATTCCGGCTACCAGGGTCCCGGCACCAAAACCGTGCTGCCCGCCAAGGCTTCGGCAAAAGTGGACTTTCGCCTCGTGCCCAACCAGACGCCCGCCGAGGTGCTCAAGAACCTGCGCACCCACCTGGACGCTGAGGGGTTTGCGGATGTGAAGATCACTTCGACAAGCGGGGAGCCGCCCGGCCGCACCGACCCGGACGATCCCTTTATCCAGTTAGTGGCAGATTCTGCGAAAGATGTTTACGGGAAACCGCAGCAGCTGGTGCCGATGTCCGGCGGCTCCGGACCGAACCACGCGTTCCTGCACTTCCTCAAGCTGCCCGTCGCCACCGCTGGCCTCGGCTACCCCGGCAACCAGGTCCACGCGCCGAACGAGAACATCCGCGAGGATCTGTACGTGAAAGCCGCGCAGCATATCACGCGGATCATCGACGCATTTTCGAGGTAAATAAGACGGCACTCTGGAGTGCACCCCATAAAGTGGACACAAAAAGAAAGGCCCCGCTGTAAGTTAGAGAGACTGACACCTCAATTCAAAGGGTGTCAGTTTCGTTTTCAATTGTATACGATGGTAGTTGTAAAAGTCGAT
>JBOGUK010000045.1:0-2996 GCA_050695915.1 Anaerolineales bacterium | reverse complement strand
GTTCCTTTGAGCCCCTGCGGGTAACCGGAGCCATCCCATTTTTCGTGATGGCAATAGGGGATATGTGCGGCCGGTTTCAGGAATTCGATGTTGGAAAGAAAGTTCCTTCCGTAAATGGGATGCTGCTGCATGATCTTCCTCTCCCCCGCAGTAAGCTTGCCCTTCTTGAGCAAAATAGTGTCGGGCACGGCAATCTTACCGATATCGTGCAGTAGAGCTCCCCGCCGCAAATTCTCCAACTCCTCCACTTTCAATCCCATCGCTTCACCGAGCTCCACGGCCAAGTCCGCCACTCGGCGGCTGTGCCCCTCTGTCCGGTGATCGCGTAAATCCACCGCGCGTGCCCAGCCTTCAATGGTTCGATCATAAGCATCCAGCAGCTCTTGCTGCGTCCTGCTCAAGCTGTCCACCATTTGGTTGAACGAGTGCGTGAGCACGCCCACTTCATCGGGGCGGGTATCCGGGACGCGCACAGCCAGGTCTCCACTGGCCACCTTCATGGCGGCGCGCCTGAGTTCCTGGATGGGACGCGTGATCCGTCCCGCCACGTAGAACCCGATGGTGCCGATAACTAGCAACGTGAAACTCACCACGCCGAACGCGCCTTCCCGCGTGACCACACTGGTTTCGGCAATGAAGCTGGTGGGCAACGCCACGCCAAGCAGTCCCACGGTCTCGCCGGAGCGCACTTCAAGGGCCGAGAGCAGTTCGTTGTACGTGATCCCGCTGCTTTCCACCGCGCGCTGGAAGCTGCCCTCCTCCTGCATGGCCAGGAGTTCCTGAACGCGCCCGGGCTCGACCATCTCAGGCTCAGTGAACGTAGTGGCCAGCGGCGCCCCATCCACCAGATAAATGCTCACTTGCCCGTGAGCCTGTTCGCGCAGGAGCTGCGTGAGATTTTCCAGCGATTTGCCAATCAAGACTGCGCCAACCAGACGCCCGTCTTCGTCTTGTATGGGGCCTGCCAGGAAGAAATAATCCCCATCAGGTGTGGTAACGATGCCAGCAAACTTGTCCCCCAGTTCATCACGAACAGACTGGAGCACATTCCGAACGAACCCCATTGAACCTAGCGAGGAAGTGCCAAGGAACGGGGCGAAACTTTGCTCCACCGTGTGCAGCTTGAGACCCAAAACACTCGCGCCGTTTCGGTCAAGGATGATGGCCGCGTCGATGCCGGAGTTATAGGCAATGGGCAGGATCAGCCCTCGCAGGTTCTGGACATTGCCTTCATCGACGCTCTGCGCAACGCCCTGGATGTTGCTGATCAATCTGAGCGTTTCTAGCATCTGCCCTTCCTCTCGCACCAGGCTTTCCTGGGTTAAGA
Organism: Anaerolineales bacterium; assembly: GCA_050695915.1. GTDB lineage: Bacteria > Chloroflexota > Anaerolineae > Anaerolineales > UBA11579 > JAMCZK01. Next base: position 1,669 of record JBOGUK010000045.1, on the reverse strand, counting down.
GGGCCGTTTCGATCAGTTGGTTGGTGAAGCGCTCTTCCTGAGAATCGAAAACTACTTGGGTCACCAAATAAGTACCGCCCAGGCCGACCAACAGGGCTAGCATTAAGTAGGGCACGGTCACCTGAGTGAGGATCGGATAGTAAAAATCGCGCAGCATCTGGTTCACATTGCGCTGCAATCTGCTCAAGATAGGGTTCAACCGCGCCCAAACAGCCCCAACGAGCCTTCCGGCCCCAGCAGAAACTCGATCCCAAAATTGGCGTGTAATCGGCGTGACCCATGCCAAAAACCCCTCGCCCCTCTTGCGCACTTCCGCGGAAACGGGTTTGGCTATCCTGGAAAGCGTCTTGGAAATCTGATCCGTGGCCGTTTGGGTCTTCTTGATGAACACTGCGATCCTCGGCCTGGCCCACTGATCGGCCTTTTCCAGGAGGAGGGCAAGGCGTTCCCTAACCAAAAGGATGAGTTCTTTAACCTGATCGGTGGAGCGGTTAACCCATGCGACGAACGTATTAAGCTTCGTAGAATCGGCCTGCAACTTGGATTGCCGATCGATCCATTTGCGCGCCTGATGGATGATCTTGGAAAGCCGCTTGGAAACTGACCTGAGGATGCTCACGGATGAATTTATAAACGATTCTGGAAACTTTATGTTCTGCGTTTAAACCGATCCGTGGCTCGCGGTAGAATGCGCTTCCCAATGCGTTCGAAAAAACTAACCGAAATCAAACTGCAGTACCTCCTGCCGGTCTTGTTCGGCGTTGCCGCCCTGGTGAATCTAGCGATCAGCCGGCCCCTGGCTTTCGGGTTGACGGGCTTTTCGCCAGTTTCCCTGCACGCCAACGCCGCCGCCGATTACAGCCGCGACCCGCTGGACCTGATCTTCCCCGTGCTGGACCCGGACATCATGGTGGACGCGTTCCAGGACCGGGCAAGCGAACCGGCTGCTGTCGGCTCGAATGCGCTGGCAACGCCCACGCCAGCGACGGGCGCCACCCCGACGCCAACCGGTGGACTGGTTCCGCCGCTGCCGACAAACACCCTCACAGACCCTATCCTGACCGTCGTGGAAACGCTGGTGCCGACTGAGCTCGATCCTGCGCTGGCAACGGCGATGACGCTCATTGGCACGCTGGACGATACAACTGAAGATATCGTCAATACTTTATCAGCTCCCCTGGATACAATACTTACAACGGTTCCCTGCAGCCTACCTTTACAGCTGTGTCCATAAATATTACTTCCGCTTAAGCCCTCTCCCGTTCATAATCTTTTATCGCCCCATCATTTTCTTGAATGCTGTTACGACCTGCGGATCGAAGTGGATGCCGCTTTGCGATTCGATGTATTGCATCGCATCGTCGAATCCCAGCGCAGCGCGGTATGGGCGATCCGACGTAAGCGCGTCCCACACATCCACCACCGCAAAGATCCGCGCCGCAGGCGGGATCTGCTCGCCTTTCAGCCCCTGCGGATAGCCGCTGCCATCCCACTTCTCGTGGTGCGCATAAGGGATATCCAGCGCGGGTTTGAGGAAATCGATGGCTTCAATGAAATTCTTGGCATATTCCGGGTGCCTGCGCATCTCGTCAATTTGTAACGCGGTGAGCCGGCCCTTTTTCAGCAGGATGCGATCCGGGATGGCGATCTTGCCGATGTCGTGCAATAG
>JBOGUK010000044.1:0-3688 GCA_050695915.1 Anaerolineales bacterium | reverse complement strand
TTGCTTGAAGCGATCTTGCTGGTCGCTGACAATATTGAGATCCTTGCCAATCCGAAGGGCCAAGTGATCGGCACTGTGATCGAATCGGAGCGTGATCCCTCCCGAGGCGTTGTCGCTACGCTCCTGGTCCAAAACGGAACCCTTCACATGGGCGATACCGTAGTGGTCGGCACGACCTATGGAAGACTGCGCGCCATGTTCGATTTTGCCGGCCAGAAAATTGAGGAAGCCGGCCCGTCGACTCCGGTCTCGGTGCTCGGCCTAGGCAATGTTCCCGCTGCGGGTGAGCCTTTCCGAGTGGTGGAAACCGAGCGTGAGGCACGCGCTCTGGTGGCGGAGCGGCAGGAAAAGGAACAGCAGGAGAAAGCAGCCGGCGGCCAGGCATTGACCCTGGAGACCATGTTCGAAGCTTTCCAGGCTGGCGATGTGCGCGAACTGCGTCTCATCATTAAGGCGGATGTGCAGGGTTCTCTTGAACCCATTGTTTCTTCCCTTAAAGGACTTAGCGCCGGCGACAAGGTTGGTGAGATCGGCGTCAACGTGATCCACACCGGCACGGGGAATATCAGCGAAAGTGACGTGGCCTTGGCGGCCGCCTCAAAAGCCATCGTGATGGGCTTCAACGTACAAGCCGATGGTCCTGCTCTTCGCAAAGCGGAGGCCGAAGGCGTTTCCATTCGGCTTTACGACATCATTTATCGTATGACCGAGGATGTCGAAAAGGCGCTAAAGGGAATGTTGGAACCTGAACTCAAAGAGCGCATCCTTGGAAAGGCTGAGGTGCTCACAATATTTAAGATCAGCCGTTACGGCAAGATTGCCGGCTGCCGCGTGCTGGAAGGCGAGATGAGACGGAATGCAATGGTGCGCGTTATTCGCGATGGGAAGATCGTCTTCGATGGTGAATTGACTTCGTTGAAACACGAAAAGGACGATGTCAAGGAAGTTCGTGAAGGCTTCGAGTGCGGCATCAATTTGAAGGATTTCGACGCCTTCAAGGAGGGGGACGTGATCCAATGTTACGTTCGCGAACTGGTCGCAGTCCAGTAACAGGTCGCGTTGGATTTCGTTACCTAACGGGGCCATTCTGATGGTGTCAAAAAACCGGGCGGAACGTATCGGTAAACGCATCCAGGAAGTGCTTTCGGAGTTGCTGCTTTTTGAGGTCACGGACCCACGCCTGATAGGCGTTTACATCACCGATGCCGAAGTGGATCAGGATTTGTCCAACGCGCATATCTTCGTTTCCGCGCTCGAAGACGAGGAAAGGAAGGACGAGATCTTAGAAGGATTTCAGCACGCTGCCGGTTTTCTGCGCACACGGCTGGCTAAGCAGCTGGACCTGCGCGTGTTCCCTAAACTTTATTTCCACTGGGACGCTACCCCTGAGAAAGCAGAGCGGATTGAAAAATTGATCTCCGGCCTGAATTCAGAAGACAGCCAAAAAGGGGCAAGCCGTGGATAAAGGGCTGCTAAACCAGATCCGTCGCCGCCTGGACGATGCTACGCGCATCGTAGTTACCTCGCATGTGCGCCCTGATGGGGACGCGGTGTCCTCGGTGCTTGCTCTCGGGTTGGCTCTGCAGGATAGGGGCAAGCAGGTTCAAATGGTGCTATCGGATGGCGTCTCTGCAGACAGCAAGCATTTGCAGGGCGTGGAACTCATCTCCAGGAGATTGACCCAGCCTGTGGACCTGATAGTTACGTTGGATTCCGCTGCCCAAGACCGCACCGGGGCAATGATGGATGCTCAGTCCGCCGTCGATATCAATATTGATCATCACATCACCAACACGCGTTTTGCTGCATTGAATCTCATCGACCCTGCCGCTGTTTCCACCACGGCAATTCTGGCAGAACATTTTCCCGCTTTAGGCCTGGATTATTCCCCCGCGGTCGTCGACTCAATGTTGAACGGTATGCTAACCGACACCATAGGGTTTCGCACCCCGAACATGACCCCCAAGGCGCTTCGCATCGCGGCTGACCTGGTTGAAAAAGGCGCCGATATGTCCGCTTTGTATGATCGTGCTTTGTTACGCCGTTCGTATGAAACGCTTCGGTATTGGGGCGCCGGGCTCTCGAAATTGAAACGCGAAGGCGATTTGGTATGGACTACACTATCTCTGCAAGATCGCAAGTCCGCCGCGTATCCCGGGAATGATGACGGTGAGTTGATCAACAATATCTCCATGGTGGAGGCAGCCGCCATTACTATTCTTCTGATTGAACAAACCCCCCAGCAAGTGAAGATCAGCTGGCGCAGCCAGGGAGATCACGATGTCTCTCAACTGGCGGTCCAATTCGGCGGCGGCGGTCACCTCGCCGCCGCGGGCGCTGTGATCGATGCGTCACTCGCTGAGGCCGAGTCACGCGTGATCGAAGCCGCCCGTGTATATCTTCAAGGCGTACCGGCATAAGAATGGCTGAAAACGAATCCATTTCATTTGGGAAAGTAAAGGAAAGGGCATGACAAATTATCAAAATTCGAGTTTCGGGGGTGGTCGTTCTAGCCAGGACGTGAACAATCTTGTCTCCGGCGTGCTCGTGATCGATAAGCCGGTGGGACTCACCTCGCACGACGTTGTGCAGATTATCCGCCGCGGCACGGGCATTCGCCGTGCCGGTCACACTGGCACGCTTGACCCGCGCGCTTCCGGCGTGCTAGTCGTATTGATTGGTCCAGCAGTCCGCCTGAGTGAATTCGTTTCCGCAGAAGACAAACGCTACCAGGCCACGATTCAGCTGGGTTCTTCGACAGATACCTACGATTCCGAAGGAGTTTCATCGTCTCCTCCGGTTGCGGTGAATGTGGAAAAAGAAGCATTCACTGAATTGCTCAAGAAATTCATCGGCGAGATCGAGCAGAAACCGCCGCCATACTCCGCGGTCAAAGTCCAAGGCCAACGCGCGTATGACATGGCCCGCCGTGGTGAGGAGGTGGACCTCGAGCCGCGCATTATCCACGTACACAGCCTCGAATTGCTCGAATGGGCGCTCCCCGAAGTGGTGATTGACGTGCACTGCTCCTCCGGCACCTATGTGCGCTCTCTGGCGCACGACATAGGCGAGGAATTAGGCGTCGGCGCGCACCTCGTCGGCTTGCGCCGCACCCGCAGCGGGCGATTTACGTTGCGGGACGCGGTTTCATTGCGCCGTTTGCGGGAAGCCTTCGAGCACGGCACCTGGGCGCAGCATCTTATCCCTGCCGCCGAGGCCTTGGCGGATTGGCCGGCCATCGAACTCGACGAGGCCACACTGGAAAAAGTGCGCAACGGACACCGCATCCCGGCCAAGGAAGGCGACCAGGGGCTCGCCCGCGCAGTCAGCGAGCAGGGCGACCTGGTTGCCATCATGGAAGTGAACGGCGCCGAATGGCAGCCGCGTAAAGTCTTTTTCTCATCCTAAGTTTCGCAGTGCAGCGGCTGGCATCGATCCAGGAGGCGCATTTAAGCCAGGCCTGGCTCACCATCGGCGTGTTCGATGGTGTGCACTTAGGTCACCAGCACGTCATTAAGCAGCTCTCCGCCGCGGCACGTGTAGAAAATGTTCCTTCAGTGGTTCTCAGCTTTTTCCCGCATCCCGCCGAGATTCTGCGCGGTGAGCGGGAAAATTTTTATCTGACCACTCCCGATGAGCGGTCAGATTTGTTTTCTCAGCTCGGCGTGGATGTGACTATCACCCTTCC
>JBOGUK010000043.1:0-6071 GCA_050695915.1 Anaerolineales bacterium | reverse complement strand
CGTATATCCTGCTCGGTGACGTTGATATTGTCTTCTTGGAACGCGAAGTAATCCGCTTCTTCCGTTTGGAAGGCTTCAAAAGTGTATTCAGTGGCTGTGGGTTGCAGAATTAGCGTTGGGGTAGCGGTAGGATTGATCACTCGTCGCGTAGGCGTGGCTGTTGGGCCGGAAGGAGTGGCGCTTGGAAAGGGGGTGAACGTGGGTGTCAGGGTGACTATGGCAAGCTGGGTTTCGGAAAGGGTCGACGTAACGATCGGCGTATTCGTGGGAGAGCTGGTGGGCGTTCCTTGTGAATAATAGCCAATAAAGGAGGCCATTTCCTCGTCCACCTGCTCTTGCGAAATTGATATCCCCATTTCTGCGGCCTCCAGCTTGATGAGCTCGTCATCGACCATTTGATTGATCGTTGAGCTTCCGATCACTTCGGGAAAAAGTTGATATTGAATCTGGGTTAATTCGGTATAAGCTTGCTGCTGGAAACTGGGATCGCCGCCAAAAAGCTGGAGCATCTGCACATATTGCAGGTACGTATTCACCAATTGGTTGCGGTTCAAACGAACGCGGGCCTGGTATTCCTTTCCCTTAATTTCGTGTCCTTCGACGACAGCGACCGTCTGGCTTGGTCCAAGGACATACTGGTAAAAGCTGCTCCAACCCACCAATCCGATGACGATGATCACGATGACGATCGTGCCGAACAGGAGCAGGCGGTTATAAAACAATTCGCGCTCGAGCCCTACTCGGTGTCTCGGGCTGAGCAGTTTCGGAGGTTTGCGTGTAGGCTTAGCCATAAATGGTCGCGAGATTATCTCTTTCGCAAATGGATTTTGGATTAGAAGGGAAAATCTTCCCCTTCGTTTCCTGACGGATAGAATTCGCCAGGTTCTGCCGCTTCCGAGTCCCCCTCCGCTCGGTCTTTACGTTCGCTAAGCATGATCATTTCGCGGGCGACGATCTCGGTGGTGCTGCGTTTGCTGCCTTCTTCATCTTCCCATCGCCGGGTCTGGAGCCGGCCTTCGATATAGACCTGCTGCCCCTTCTTAAGGTATTGGTTGCAGATCTCGGCCAGGCTCCCCCAGGCAACAATGTTGCACCACTCAGTCTCGCTGCGCTTTTCGCCCTCCGCGTTTGTCCAATTGCGCGTGGTCGCTACACTGAAGGTGGTCACCGGTCGACCGGATGGGGTGTAGCGCATCTCCGGATCTTGGCCTAAGTTGCCAATCAACATGACCTTGTTCAGCCCGCGGCTCATGGCGCTATCTGTCTTTAAAATCAGGCGGCTGGCGCCGCCTCCTCGTCCGCCGCGACGATTAGGAAACGGAGCACCGACTCCTGTAGGCGGAACTGCCGCTCGAGCTCAGCGCAAGCTGCTGGCTCAAGGTCAGCATGCAGGAGGACGTATTGGCCTTCGGTTTGTTTTTTGATCGGATAGGCCAGCTTGCGCTTTCCCCAAACGTCGGCCTTTTCAACTTTGCCGGCGCCGTCTTTTATCCAACTCTGTACTTGATCATTGAGCTGCTTAAAAGCGTCGGCGTCAAGGTCGGGGTGGGCAATGTAGGTGATTTCGTATCTGCGCATAAAGTCCTTTCCACGGGTTTGCCCCTAGGCTGCGCCAGCTCAGGAGCGGATCGTTGCAACACCAGCAGGAGATTTTAACATAGACGGGTTTAAACACAAAGAGCTCGAAAACTTCGAGCCCTTTGTGTTGCGACTAATGTTATTAGTTCGCAGGCGGAGTAGTGCCTTCGTCCGAAGAACCCTCATCTGATGGGGCCGGGGCGTCCTCACCACCCGTTTCAAAATAGACCTTGCTGCCGAAATACATGACGTACATAGCTACCTCCTCAGGTGAATTGCTTTTATTCTAAAGGAGATTACGGTAGTACACAAGGTTCAGTTTCGCGCTGATGGGGCCTTTTACCATTTTAGCATTTGGTCAACGCGTTCACGAATCAGGCCAACATCAGGGATGATCGTATTCATTAATGGAATGTTGAATGGAATTGGAACGTCGGGCACAGCTAAACGCTGGACGGGTGCATCCAAATACAAGAATGCATCTTGCATCACCGTGGCGGCGATCTCTGCTCCAAACCCGCCGGTAATCGCATCTTCGTGAGCAATCAAGCACTTCCCGGTTCTTTTCACGGATTCCAACACAGCTTCTTTGTCCCAAGGACTTATAGTGCGCAAGTCGATGATTTCTACCCGCCCCTGGAAGGTGGTCGCAGCTTCGATGCACCGATGCAGCATTTCGCCCCAACTCACTATGGTCAACGCGTCTCCCTGTGACAGAATTTCGGCCTTACCATAAGCCAGGGTGAATTCATCGCCGGGGAAGGGCCGCCGCGCTGGCGGAGTGTCGTACAGCGCGCGGTGTTCCAGGAAGATCGTGGGATCCTGACCGCGCAGCGCTGACCGAAACAAGCCGGCCGCGTCGGCGGCGTTAGAGGGAAAGGCGATGCGCCACCCAAGTGTATGCGCGTAAATGGCTTCCCCAGAAACCGAATGCCAAGGATCTCCCGTCTTCTTGCTGTATCCGACGGGGATGCGGATTACGACGGGGGCCGCAAATTTTCCTGCCGTCCGCCAACGGATCCAGCCGATATCGTTGATCTGTTCGGTGGCGGGATCCGCATATTTGCGGAACTGGATCTCGGGTAAGGGAGTTAGCCCAGCGAGCGCCATGCCTCCAGCCCGGCCGATGATGCCTTCTTCGGAAAGGGAAGTGTCGAACACGCGGCGCTCGCCAAATTTGCTCTGCAGGTCCAACGTCACGCGGTGGACGCCGCCACGCGGGCCCACATCTTCGCCGAACACCAGGAGGTGAGGATTCTTTTCGAGTTCTGTTTCCATCGTGCGGCGAATAGCTTCCGACATGTTGATACGGGGGCCATCGGTCTCAGGCTGCACGAAAAACTTTAGATCCGGTTTATGCGGTTTGGATGGCACGAGCGCGCGATGCTCATCAGATGAGAAAAGGTGTTTCCGTCCCGAATCCAACTTGGGATTCCTCTGCTGCTCGGCCTCAGCCAACTGTGCGCGGACTTCTTCCTCGACTTTCCCTTTGAGCTGAGCCCACGCCGAATTTCCCATATTCTTGCGCATAGCCACAAACGGATCTCGTTTCTTCTCATCTTCGACTTCTTTAACGCTCTTATAGGCGGTTTGATCTTCGCCGAAAGTATGGCCGGTGAGACGGGGGACTTGTAGACGGAGCAGGCAAGGTCCAAAGCCTTGACGAACGAAGACGACAGACTCTGTGATCAATGCGAGTGTTTTTTCAGGAGTTGTTCCATCGCCCTGTAAAACTTGAAGGTTTTTGAAAGATTTGAGATTTCGCGCAATGTCCCCGCCGGGTGTTTGAAACCGCCTGGGCACGGATATCCCATATCCGTTGTCCTCGATGAAAAAGAGCATCGGCAATTTTAGAGTCGTGGCGATTGTAAGCGCCGACCAAAAACCATTTGTAGCAACTGAACCATCTCCACCAAGCGCCACGGCAATGGCCCCGCGCCACGATTTGTCCCTCAGTTCTTCTGCATAGTAAGTAATGGCCTGCGCCCAACCCGCAGCAGGCGTGTACTGGGCGCCAACGTCACCTGAGGACGGTAGCACTGTTACCCCACGGCGCGGTGGCATCGAGTATACGACGCCGACATCCCGCCCTTCAGATGGAGACCCGGTGCGCGCCATATCCGCGGCGAACGCCTCGCGAACGGTGAGACCCGCGGCAAGCATGAAAGGCCGCGAGCGATAATAAACAGTTGCAGCATCGTGCTCATGGGTAAGTTGCAGCCCGAGCAGGACCTGCGCTAATTCGTGCCCTTTGGAAGAAAACTGATAGGTGACCTTTCCTTGAGGGGCGAGTTCTTGCTCTTCGATCTCATCGATCGCGCGAGAAGTCAGCACAAGCTTCGCAACCATTGTCCAGTCGAAGCTGCGCGCTTTTTTTCGCGTCTTCGTTTTTGTTGTCATTACTCAGAGAATTCGAGTTCGAAGTCGAGATCTTCGTCCCACTTTTCATCGCGCTCGAGCTCGATCTCACCGAATAAGGATTCTTGCTTCGCGGCCACGCGATGGCGGCGCACTAGCTCAAGCATCGCCAGGAAAGTCACTACGATGTGCAGTCTCACTCGTTCCCCTTCGATCAAATCGCGAAAGTTGACCTTAGCTTTTTCTCTTAACGCTTTTACGATCAGGGCGATCTTCCTTCGGATGGTAACCTTCGGCGGAGTAACTACGGTTCCCAGGGGCGCTCGCAGGTCCTGGCGGCTAAACACTTTCATGGCTGCGTGATAAATGTCGTCGGCGGTAAGTCCAGTCAGGTCGAGCCGGCCCTCCACTCTTGGAGGAGGCGCCAGGCGCAAGTGGCCACGCAGCCCGGACTCATAACGCTGCAAAAGGAACTTAGCCGCTTCCTTAAAGCGCTTGTACAGTAACAACTGCTGCATCAGAGCATCCCCTGGGTCTTCCTCGTCGGGCTGCCGAACAACAGGGCGGGGGAGTAGCGCCTCAGACTTGATCTGCATCAGCCGCGTTGCAACCACCAGGAATTCAGAAACTCGCTCAGCAACCGCATCCTTAAGTTCGCGCATATAGACAATGAACTGGTCGGTAACTTGGGCCAAAGCAAGTTTTGTGATGTCCAATTCGGCGCGTTCGATCAATTGGAGCAGCAGGTCAAGCGGACCTTGATAGACTTCAGTCTCGACCGTGTACGGATTCGGGTCATTTAGGCGCAGCAATGAGGTCATCGCGGTCATTATACTCAGGGGTAAGCGTGAGGGTTTTTTCTACGTCTAAAGGTTAGAATCAAGAGGAAAGGAATTTTGATATTGAACGAACCTATTCATGTATCAGACCAGGCATTTGAGAAGACCGTGCTTCAATCGGACAAGCCTGTTGTCGTTGATTTCTGGGCGCCCTGGTGCGGCCCCTGTCTGCGAGTGGCCCCTGTTTTGGACCAGCTGGCCAAAGATTACGCCGGCAAAGTAATTGTGGCGAAGGTGAACACCGACGAGCATCCGGTATGGGCGGGAAAGTATGATGTGCGCGGCATCCCCACGATGCTTTTCGTAGCCAACGGGAAGCTGGTGCACCGCCAGGTGGGCGCTTTGCCCGAACCGTTGCTGCGCGAGCTGTTCGAGCAGTTTGTTGAGGTTACGAAACCAAAGGAACCAGCACAGAACTAGTCCGAAAGGCCGCAGCGTTTGCTGCGGCCTTTTTTGTTTTGCATACAATACCGGGATGGGCGATTTATGGATCCTCTGGGGACTGACGGCAGGAATACTCGTTAATTACCTGGCTGACACCCTGCCAACAACCCGAACACTTTCAAGGCCGAATTGGTGGCCCGTGACCAGCGGGAATCTAATCAAATACTTCTCGACGATTAGAGTAATCACGATCATTGGTGTTTACCTTGCGCTTACCTTTGGTCTGTCGGCCTATCCCCCGGCAGAATTTTCAGCAGGTCAGCTTTTTTTGTTGTTTGTCTATTTCGGTTTAGTTGTGGTGGTTGACATTGAACATCGTGCGGTTCTTCATCCGGTAAGTATCGCGGGCGCCTTGGTGATGGCAGGAATAGGCATCGGGCGGCACGGCATACTTTCAACGTTCGTCGGGGGAGCTGTGGGATTTACTCTAATGCTTGGATTTCACTATCTGGGAGATCTCATTGCGAGGAAAGTGCTTAGATCGCCGGCTGGTCCGGAGGAGCCTGCCCTCGGGTTGGGGGATGTAAATCTCGCAGGCGTGATTGGATTATTAATGGGTTGGCCCGGGGTCATGGCGGCGTTTGTTTTAGGTATCTTCCTGGGCGGGATTTTCAGTCTGTTCTACATGGGAATCCTTTCCATGATCGGGAGATACACTCGACTGTCGACGATCCCGTATGCACCTTTCCTTTGCCTTGGAGCCATCGGGACCATTCTGCTAAGTGTCTATTGATCTTTATCCAGGAAAGCTAGAACTTCATTCAGAACTTCCGCTTCAGTTTTTTCATTTGTGACCAGGTAGACGTCGGCGTTTTGGCGCGCATGCGCCAATCTGGGCAGCTGCTCCTCATA
>JBOGUK010000042.1:0-4953 GCA_050695915.1 Anaerolineales bacterium | reverse complement strand
CTTCGGGCGTCTTTTACTATTGGAAGGGAGAACGACCAATGGACCCCAACGCGCCGCAGTTGGATGGGACGGGGAGATCCGGTTGGAGTCCGCCGATCGCGCGTCCGGGTACTTCACCACGCGAGCGGACTCGCAACCAGAATTGAACGCACGCACAGCCGGTGTCTACTGGCGCGCCGATCCAGAGGACATGAGCATCCTGGACGGGAACGACGATCTGCGACGCGCGGAGCTGCTCGCGGAGCAACTGAGGCTTTGGAAGTCGATCACGAACGTCTGAGTTTAATTAGGGCCTCATGCTGGATCGGAAAGGCAAGAGGCTGGATGTGTAAAAAATCATGCTTGCCAGCAAACGACTGATGTAGATGGAGTATGAGCAGTTAGTTTCGTGTACAGGCGAGCACAAAGACCACGAGCGGTCATCTGAAGTCTCAATCGAGATTGTTTAGTTTGAGAATTAGCCCAATACGAGAGATGGCGCGGGCCCTGTGGCTGAGCCTATTCTTCTCATCCATGCTCAGTTCCGCCATCGTGCGACCCTGCCCTTCGATTAAGAACACCGGGTCGTAGCCGAAGCCTTTGCTGCCGCGTTCGTCCGGGATGATCTCGCCCGCGCACTCACCCTCTGCCTCAAAAGTCTTCCCCGAAGGCAGCGCCAGGCAAACGGCGCTGCGAAAGCCAGCCTTCCACGGCCTTGGCTTCCCTGCGAGCGCTTTCAGCAGGTGAGCGCGGTGATCGGTATCCGTGGCGCCTGGCTTCGGGGCGAAGCGGGCGGAATACAGCCCGGGCGCCCCATCGAGCGCCTCGACCTCCAGTCCGCTGTCGTCTGCCAGGGAGGGAAGGTTGGCTGCCTGGGCGAAGGCTTTCGCCTTTAGGCAGGCATTTTGGGCGTAGCTCTCTCCGCTCTCCTCGACCTTCAAGTCTATGCCCAGGTCTGCGGGAGAAAGCAGCTCAAAGTCCAGGTCTGCCAGCAAAGCACGCATTTCGTCGAGTTTGCCGGAATTGTTCGTTGCCAAAAGCAGGGGGGCAGTCATGATTTCGGGTATAGTACCACTCAGGCAGTACCGCTATTCAGGGGGTCATAGAGGCGGAATCCACCCATATTTTGGGTTGGTGGTTGACCCGTTTTGCAATATTTGTTATAATTTTTCCGAATTTGTCAGAATCCTTTGCATAATCGGAAGCAAAGGATTCTTTCATAGAGGCAAACATTCTCACCCTAACCGCCCCCAAGGCACTCACGATGAGCAAACACCTTAACCCATTGCAGGTCAACGTTGGCTTCCTGGTCAAAGCCAACGCTGGCTACAGCCGCACTATTGAATTCGATGTTCCCGAAATGGTGCTGGGGGAAGACCTGACGGTGGAGGATCTCAGAGGCGCCGCAAAGTTTGGCCGCACGCCGCAGGGACTGGTCGTCGAGGTGGCCCTCAGCGGGCGGACGGCGGCGGAATGCGCCCGCTGCCTGGACGACGTGGACTTGCATGTTGCCACGGAATTCACCGAGCTCTATGCCTTCGATGAGCGCTCGATGACGGATGCTCAATTGTTGGTGCCCGCCAACCACCAGATCGACCTGGCCCCGTTGGCGCGCGAGTATCTGCTTCTCGATATGCCCATCACGCCGCTATGCCGACCTGATTGCGCCGGGCTTTGCCCCGTGTGCGGCGTCAATCGCAACCGCGAAGACTGCGGACACGATCCATCGACCGGCGGTTCCCATTTTTCGGCGTTGAAGAACTTCACAGATTCAGAGGATTAGAAGCACAGGAATCACGCTCTCGCGGCGCCAGAAAGCCGCGGATGAGGAGGAGTGTGTATGGCTTTTCAAACGAAGGATATTGAAGACGAACAAGATGTCGCCGTTTTGTTCGACGAGCTTGCGCTCGACGATCTTACGGCGCCGAATCCGGACGCCCATCTCGACCTGCTCACCGAACCCGAAAAGGAGTTCGAACGCCTGCGGCTGGAACTGCTCCAGGCGCCCGATGGGGAGGATGCAGAGGAGGCGGAAGAAGACATCGAGCCGGATGCCAGCGAGCTGAACCAGCTTCAGGTCCCGGAAGCGTACGAGCTACCGCCGGATGAGGCCATCGATACGGTCGGGCTCTATTTAAAGGAAATGTCCACTGTTCCCCTGCTCAACATGGAGCAGGAGGTGGACCTGGCCAAGCGATATGAAGCAGGAAAGAGAGCCAAAGGCCAGTTGAAAAAACTGAACGGCAACACGCCGGCGGCCAAACACCGCGAGCTGGATGCCATCATCGAAGACGGTCGCCTGGCGCGTGAACATCTGATCAAAGCCAACACGCGCCTGGTGGTGAGCATCGCCAAGAAATACATGGGGCGCGGCGTACCCTTCCTGGATTTGATCCAGGAAGGAAATTTAGGTTTGATGAAAGCCGTGACGAAGTTCGATTACCGACGCGGCTTTCGTTTCTCCACGTACGCCACCTGGTGGATCCGCCAGACGATCACGCGCGCCATCGCCGACCAGGGGCGCACCATCCGCGTGCCCGTGCACATGATCGATCGCATCCGCCTTCTTTACAAAACGGCGCACGTGCTCGAGCAGCGGCTCGGCACGCCTCCTACCGTTGAAGACCTTGCTCGCGCGATGAAAGAAGAAGTGGACAAGATCGATTGGATGCTGCGGGTATCCTGGCTTCCGCTCTCGTTGGAAAGCCCGGTGGGCGATGAAGAAGATTCGGAATTAGGCATGTTCGTAGAGGACGAGAACAGTCCCAGCCCCAGCGAAGCATCTTACAACAACATGCTTGAGCAAAAGGTGCACGAGGTTTTATCCACTTTGTCGCCGCGCGAAGCGCGCATCCTGCGCCTGCGCTTTGGCCTGGAAAACGGGCGCAGCTACACGCTCGAAGAAGTGGGTGAGAAATTCGGCCTCACCCGCGAGCGCATACGCCAGATCGAAGGCAAGGCGCTGCGGCGCCTGCGCCACCCGATGCGGGCGCGGCAACTGCGCGAATATTTTCAATAATTCGCAAATCTCATACAATAAAACCGCCGTCGTTGACGGCGGTTTTTCTGTATTCTTGTCATTCCGAGCGAGGGCGCTTAGCGATGCTTAAAGCATCGTTGCCCAGAGCCTGCCCTGAGCGAAACCCGCAAGGGTGAGCGAATGGGAGGAATCCCTTAGGCCAAAGCAAGCCTTTTTGTGCCCTAAAGATTCTTCGCTTCGTTCTGCAGGCAGTGTGAAGAATCCAATCCCATCGGTGCCTTCCTGAGCAGGGAAGACTGAGCTTTGCTCAGTCTTTCCGTCGCGAAGGATCCTCAGAACCTCAAACGTGAAGGTCGGCCTGAACTGCGAGGCTGCCTCGTCGCCCTCGCGCAACGTCAATGTTCTGTTTGACCCTAAAACCAATCCTTCCTTCTGAAAACCAGAATCACCGAAACCACGAGTAACAAGCTCACCGCTAACACTCCCCAGAACGCATGACTGTACCCGGCATAGGGCAATCCCACATTCATGCCATATAAACTTGCAATGATCGTAGGAATGCTCATCATAATAGTCACCGAAGTGAGCACCTTGATCACATTGTTCTGATTGTTCGAGATTATGGACGCGAAAGCATCCATCATCTGGCTGAGGATGTTGCCCGAAATATTGGTCATTTCCATGGCCTGCATGTTCTCGGTGAGCACGTCATCCAACAGGTCCTGGTCCTTGGGATACGTCTTGAAAAGCTGCATCCGTTGCAGACGCTCGATCATCAATTCGTTGGTCTTGAGCGCTGTGGAAAAGTAGACGAGGCTTTTCTGGTACTTAAGTAGGCGGAAGAGTTCGCTGTTGCGTATTGACAGTGAAAGCTGGTCTTCCAGGTTATCCACGATGCGGTTGATCGCCGCCAGGTGCTGCAGGTAGAGCTTGGCCGCGTTGTACAGAATGTGCAGGATGAAGGTGTTGTGTTTCCTCGTGGTGAGCGGGTGTTCCTTGCTCTTGCGCGACTCGCGGATCAGTTCCGTGCGCAGCGAAGATAGCGTCACGATCCATTTAGTCGAAGTAATGATTCCCAGCGGGACGGTGGTGTAAGGGATATCCGTTTGGTCGCCGTGGAAAAAGGGCACGCGTAGGATGATGAACGTTACGCCATCTTCCTTTTCGACGCGGGCCAGCTCATCGGGGTCCAACGCCGAGGTGATGGCGTCATTCGGCACGCCCCACTTGCGCAATTGGGCGATCTCGTCTTCATCCGGGCTGACGGCATGGATCCAGGCGCCCTTGGTTAGCCGCTTCTGCTCTACCAGCTTGCCGTTGACTGTTTTGTAGATCGTGATCATTCGGCCTCTCAGTATGCCTGCGACCGCGAGTGCAGCGGTCGCTTAAGCAAAAAACCCGGCGCTGGGTAGGCAGCGACCGGGCGGCAGGTAACCAGACCCTAGGCCTGGTTATCCATTTCCTGCTCCACGATATGCGCGCCCCGCCCGGCAAGTTGTCCTGCTAGGTAAGGGATCAGTATCCAAACTGCTTTCGATATCCATTTCTTGCATCAAGATTTGAGTCAGTCTACACCTAGGAAAGTGGCGTGTCAATTAGGGTTTTTTGCAGACCCTAAAGGTTTTTCTTGCGCACAAAGTTGGCCTAAGTCCAACGGAAAACCTTTAGGGTCTATTCACACGGTGATTGGAGTGGATACCATGTGCTGGCTCAGCACCGTTCGTGCCATGATGCAATGATGCACCCCGAGAATACAGAGCCACCCTCGAACGCGTAGGGGCGCAGCCACGCCCTGAGCGAAGCGTGAGGGATGCTGCGCCCATACGACAATCGCAGGCCGCCTCCCTTATGGTCAATTCGCCTTCGCGCGCCGGCTTCTGCGCCACGAAAGGATACCTGAGATCACAGCGCCCGTAGCCAGCACAACGATATCGTCGGTAGGGCCAGCGATCAGGTCCGGCAACAAGGCATACAGGCCGCCGAGCACCGCAGGC
>JBOGUK010000041.1:0-14016 GCA_050695915.1 Anaerolineales bacterium | reverse complement strand
ACCCAGTACCAGGGCCACATTCGCGGGAAAAATCAGCAGGTTCCCGGCAGTGTGAATCCCGGCGTGCACCCAGCCTGCAAAGTGGTTCAGGTCGGCTTTATTTTCTGTCATCCAATCACTTTGCAGGAACCAATCTGCAACCAGGTGGACGATTAAGGCCTGGAGAAAAAGTTCAAACATTTTTGTAAGTATAACAACGGGTGGTGTCCGCACCCCTAAGGATTTGGTACTGCCGCCTTAGTACTATTGCCGCCAATCGGCAGCCATACCTCGAAACGCGTTTGACCCGGTTTAGAATACAGGCGGATATCCCCGCTGTGTTTGTGCACCACCACATTGTAGCTAATGCTAAGGCCCAACCCGGTGCCCTTGCCAATAGGCTTAGTGGTGAAGAAAACATCAAAGATGCGGTTTTGGATCTCAACCGGAATACCCGGACCATTGTCTTCAATCTCCACTACGGCCCAATCGCCGTCGCGTTTAGTTCGTATGCGAATCTCACCCTTTCCGCCCATCGCGTCGACAGCATTGTCGATGATATTTGTCCAAACCTGGTTGAGTTCGCTGCCATAGGCTTGAATGTTGGGTAGAGCATCGGCGTATTCGCGAATCACACTAACACCCGGGCGCAGTTTGCTACCCAGGATGAGCAGCGTGTCTTCGATCCCCGCTTTAAGGTCCACGCTTTGGATGGGCGCTTGATCCAAATAAATATACGATTTAAGCGCCTTTACGATCTCGGATACGCGTTTGGCGCTGTGATCGATTTCGGCGAGTAGATTCTGGACTGCGTAGTTGGCGCCAAGCCAATTCAGCAGTGCGACAAGCTGCTCTCCATGGAATTCACCAGCAAGTTCGTTTAGCCGTGAAACCGAAAAATCCAGGTCGACCAGATTGGAAATCGAACCTGACACCCGCTGAGACTGATGATTGTGTAACCACTGTTCAATTTCCTCGGCAAGATCGCTGCGAGCCAATGCATCCAGGTTGGGAGGAGCGGATGCCTTTTGGTAGACAGAAGCGCGCAGGCTAGCCGCCTGTTCCTTTTGCGCCGTGGTCAGATCCATTTTGTCCAAAGCAGATTGTGCGTCCAGTAATTTTGTGACCGCGTCTGTAAGTTGCTGATCGCCGCGCTGGATCGCGGCGATTGGATTATTCAGCTCGTGCGCGATCCCAGCGGTCAGGGTCCCCAGCTGGGCCATTTTCTCGCTTTGCTGCAACATGGTTTGCGTGCTGCGCAGGCGGGCCGCATAGGTTCGATAGATTGCAAACAGTGCAGTCGTACTGGTGCGCAAGAGATCATCAAAAGATTCTTTGCCGATGGCCAGGAGAACGCTATCGGTTCTGGCTTTTACACTCGCCATGCGCGGCGCTTCGTCCAGAAGCGCCACCTCTCCGATGATCTCGCCGGGCCCGCGCAACGCCAGCAAAACGTCGCGCCCTGAGGCGTCCTTTAGCACTTCAAGCAGCCCGGATTCGATCGCGTACGCCTTTGTTCCTGGAGTGCCTTCTTCAAACAAAACCTCGCCGGCAGCAAGCTCGATTTCTTCAGACATTTCGCACAGACGGTTGAAATCCTGGTCTGTGAGGCCGGCGAAGAGTGGAATTTTCTTCAGTGTCTCGAGCTTCATACAGTCCTGAGATATTGATGGACCTGGCTGATTGCCATGGCCCCCTGTCCGACTGCGGAAGCAACACGACGCACTGCCATAGCGCGAATATCACCGGCTGCAAAGATGCCGGGAACTGAGGTCTCAAGCAGGAAGGGGTCCCGCTTCAGTGTCCAACTTTTTGGCCATCGGCCGTTCTGCTGCAAGTCAGGCCCAGTAAGAATGAAACCTTGTGCATTTCGTTCGACCAAACTCGCCACCATTTCGGTATGGGCAACCGCTCCAATGAAAATAAACATAGCCGCCGCTGTATGCGTGGTTTCCGCGCCGTTGTCAACACTCTTCAATACCACTTCCTTCAAACGACCAGCGCCTTTGACTTTCACGATCTCACTGCGCTGCACGATCCCTATATTGGGGGTGGCTTTGATTTGCTCGATCAGATATTGAGACATCGAAACTTCCGAACTGCGCACTACGATAGTTACATTTTTGGCGAATTGCGACAGCCACATGGCGCCTTGTCCTGCTGAATTCGCCCCGCCCACTACGAAGACTTCATCACCTTTGAAGTGCATTGCTTCCGTAAGCGCGGCGCCGTAATAAATACCGGCGCCCTGAAGTTCCTTTACTCCAGGTATTTCAAGTTCGCGCAAAGTGACCCCGGTTGCGATAAGCAATGCCGAGCAGCTGATTTCTTGACCGTCATCCAAGGTGATGATCTTGTAATGATTCTCCACGCGGACTTTTTTTACTTCGCGCGCCGTGAGCACTTCTGCACCCAGACGGATCGCCTGATCTGTGGCGCGACGCGCCAGTTCTGAGCCACTGATGCCTTTGGGGAATCCGAGATAATTCTCAATGCGTGAACTGGTGCCTGCCTGCCCGCCGGTCGCCTGGCGTTCGATCATCAGCGTGCGGAGACCCTCGGAAGCGCCATAAACGGCAGCGCCCAATCCGGCAGGGCCGCCGCCGATGATGATCAAATCGTAATGTTTTTCGGCAGCCTGGGTGCGGATTCCGATTTTTTCGGCCAGTATGCGATGCTCCGGAGCAACAAGCACAGTTCCATCAGGAAAGAAGACAACCGGCAAGTTACTAATGCCCCCTTCCACCGTGTCAACCAGGAGCTTTGCCTCGTCGCTCTTTTCGATATCCAGCCATTGGTAGGCAATGCGATTGCGCGCAAGGAAGTCCTTGGTGGCATGACTGCGAGCGGACCATAGCGTGCCCGCAACGCGGATGCCCTCATAAGGCAACGAGGCGGCTAGCAGCCATTCCGCAAGTAATTCATCAAGAATTGGATAGAGGTGTTGCTCAGGCGGGTCCCATGGCTTCATTAAGTAATAATCCAACCCAATGGTGTTGATGCTCTCGATGGCTACCTGCGTGTCAGCATAGGCTGTCAGCAAAACCTGGCGGCTCTCGGGGGTGTATTTGCGGGCTTCGGCGAGGAACTCGATACCCGTCACGCCCGGCATGCGTTGGTCTACAAGGAAAAGTGCAACGGGTGAATTGCGTTGCTTTAGTTTCTTTACGAGATCTAGCGCTTGCTCGCCTGATGAGGCTTTAAGAACGCGGTAATCTTGTCCGTACTTTGATTGAAGGTCGCGCTCAACCGCATTCAGGACTTGAATTTCATCATCGACAGTAAGAATGACCGGCTTGGCCATGGGAAATTGCTCTGACTGAATTAGGTTCTATTGTATGACGATTAGGCCAGTTTTCTGGGTGAATTTATACTTTGCGCGCCCACGTGGATCACCCAGGCAAGTATCGGGTTTGATCTTCCCCTTTTGTTGAGTCCTCCCCGCCCTTCCGTCAAATAAATCCGCCAATAATCGTCCGGCGTCGGCTGCCTTGTGGTCCTTGGGGAAATTTCGCTCATTGCAATATCGATTCGCGCCCGATGTCTTCCGCACACATTACCCACACTCCCACCTTATCCTTCTTCCCCTTCAGGGTTAGCTCGCGCATCTCGAGATCGCTGGTATCCAGACCTGCCTTCTCCGCAATTGTTGTGCTGATCAAGATCTCGCCGGCTTTTGCTTCTGATGCTAAACGCGCGGCGGTATTCGGCGTATCGCCCAGGATACTGAGTTCCGTCAACCCTGTGGGGGTGCCTACGGCGCCGTAGAAGGTCTGGCCCGAATGCACACCGATGCCCACTGGCGCCCAAGCACCTTCGCGGCTTCCGTATCCTGTAGCCTCAAGGATTTGCTTCGCGGCTCGAATCGCATCGTCGTGATAATCGGGGCCGGCCAGGCCTCGTGTGAAGAAACCGGAAACCTGGTCTCCAGCCAATTTTTCGATAAGAGCCTTTTCCTTCACCAGGATATCGCTGACCACAGTGTAGAAGCGATTGATGAGCTCACTAAATTCCGATGGGTTTAGTTTCTCCGCTAAGGTCGTCGACCCGCGGAGATCAGCAAATAATAGAGACATGTCGATTTCCGCGCTGGCTTTGTTGCTGCGCACAAAGTCTTCACACTCCGTGCAGAGATTCGGGTTGTATTTGGATCTGTCCTTGCCAATGGCGCGCATTAAAGGTGCGCCTATCCCGCGGAAGGGCGCCGAGCACCATACGCAACGCGGGTCCGCGGGTAAGTATCTTAGGGACTTTTCTAAAAGGAACCGCGGCCTGGCAGAAACTGGAGCGCGCCTGGCCAATCCGTCGTAGCCCTCCAATAAATAGATTTTTAGAACGTCGTTTGGGGTGAGATCGCCCCAAGCCTTTTTAGAGGTCTCGTCTGTCACAGAACTCTCCTTTACGGAGCGCTATTATCGCACTAGTTGCGATTATCTCAAGCTTGAGGAAAACGGGGTGTATACTTTTTATCCTCCAAAGGAGTTTCCATGGCCATAAAGGATTTCGAGAAAAAACTCGACGAGTTCGCTGAGTTGATCGTCAAGGTTGGTATCAACATCCAGCCCGGCCAGAAGCTGATCGTCAACGGCAAGAATTTCACCAGGGGCGTGAACCTCGAAGCTGCTCCCTTGATGCGGCGCGTTGCTCATCACGCCTATAAGGCTGGAGCACGCCTCGTTGACATTATTTGGGACGATCCCGAGCTAACCATCGAGCGACTCAAACATGCACCCAAAGATTCATACCAGGAATTTCCCGCCTGGCGCACACGAGGGATGGAGGAGTATCTCGGTGCTGGTAACGCCTTACTCACTATTTACTCTGATGACCCTGACCGATACAAGGGATTTGATACCGACACAATCAATCTCCTCCAGCGTACCATGGAAACCAACCTTGCTCCGGCTATGGAGCACTTGATGATGAATCGTTTCAATTGGGCGCTCGTCGCCTTGCCGGTGCCGGGTTGGGCCCAAAAGCTCTACCCCAACGATTCTCCGGAAAGCGCCGTCGATAAGCTTTGGGAAAAGATATTCGAACTCTGCCGCCTGGATCGCGATGATCCATTTAAGGCCTGGGATGAGCACATTGGCAACCTGCATGCGCGCAGCAACTACCTTACCGAAAAGAATTATTCCGCTCTGAAGTACACAGGACCGGGAACCGATTTGACTATTGGATTGCCAGTGGCCCACCTATGGGAAAGTGCGCGTATCAAGAGCACAGCTGGAATTCCCTACGTTGCTAATTTGCCGACGGAGGAAGTTTTTTCCATGCCGCACAAGGACCGCGTCGATGGGACGGTGAGCGCTACCATGCCGCTTAGCCGCGCGGGAACGATCATCGAAGACTTCACCATTACTTTCAAGGATGGACAGGCGGTGGATTTCAAAGCCAAGGAAGGGGAAGAGGTGCTCAAGGGCTTGCTGGAGACCGACGAGGGGTCGCGCCGCCTGGGAGAGGTCGCCCTTGTGCCAGATTCCTCGCCGATTGCGCAAAGCCGGATGATGTTCTACAACACATTGTTTGACGAAAACGCTGCCAGCCACATCGCGCTCGGCCGCGCCTATCGCTCGACGATGAAGGGTGGGGAGCAGATGACCGCGGAGCAATTTGCGGCTGCCGGCGGGAACGATAGTCTGGTGCATGAAGACTTCATGATCGGTTCAAATAAACTGGATATCGATGGAATTACAAATGACGGAAAAGCGGAACCAGTAATGCGCCAAGGCGAGTGGGCATTTTCCGTATAATTCGAGAGCGGCTACAATTTCGTTCCCTAACCTTAGGAGATTGAATATGCAGCAGGTCCTAGCAGAAAAAGTTGTTTCACGGCGTGGTGCGCTCGTTGACATCTCGCTGATCATACTGGGTAGCTTATTCATCGCAGCTTTTGCCCAGTTAAGCATCCCCCTTCCGTTTACTCCCGTGCCGATCACAGGCCAGACGTTCGCCGTACTTCTCGTTGGTATGGTGCTCGGCTCGCGGCGCGGAGCCCTGGCGCTGGCGGCTTACTTGGCCGAAGGCGCTGCCGGGTTGCCCGTGTTCGCTGAGATGCGCTCCGGCATCGCAACACTGTTCGGCCCTACAGGCGGTTACTTGTTCGGGTTTGTGGCCGCGGCGTGGTTGGTAGGTTGGCTTGCGGAGCGCGGCTTCGACAGGAGTTTGCTGAAAACCTTGGCAGCGATGACGCTGGGCAATGCGGTGATCTACTTTTTTGGCGTGCTCTGGCTATCCCGTTTCGTGGACGGCTTCGCCGGGGGGCAGGGCGCATTGGCGCTTGGAATGTATCCGTTCTTAATCGGCGATGCGATCAAAGCGCTGCTCGCCGCGATGCTGCTCCCCTCAGCCTGGAGATTTATCGGCTCGCGTTAGGTTGTCGATCTAAGGGGAGAAGAATAAGACCAAAGAAGGCGCCAAGCGCTCCGGGAAGATAGATCGGACCAACTGAAAACCCGCTTAGGATCGTGAGCACGATCGCCGCCAGTGTGAAGAGTGCGGCCATCAATTTCTTCCCATGGCCATAAAAACGCAGCGGGCTATAAAACAAGGCTGCGAACACAAGCAGGATAAATATTCCCCACCATCCCTGAGACTCAAACCAATTTAAGTGCTCGACGATTTGCTCACTTGGCTCGCCTGGGATGGCTATTACTGTAACCCTGGTTCCCCCGCCGAAGAAGAAAGTCAGTAAGCCGCCTATTACTCCCCACAACGCACTGAACATAAACAGCCAGCGAATGACGCGTTCTATCTTCATACCTTACGCTTCTCGTAATGAGGCTGATACAACTCCGCCTCGAATCCTCCCGGCATTTTGAAATGAGTCACGAGCCCATACCCGCGATCTTCCACTTCGTCTACGAATTCCACGCCGCGCGATTTAAGTTCATCGACTGTGGCGTTGATTTCGTCGCAGTAAAAAAGAAATGGATTGAGTGCCCGGGGGCGGGCTGCCTTCATGGCCCGTGGGGTGCACGCCCATGTCTGCTTTGGGGAGATTGAAGATCAGCCAGCCGTCGCCAGTATCGGTAAATGAGTTGAAAGCCCAATTTGTCTCTCAGAAAGGCGCGCAACTCTTCTGCCTGCGAGCTGTAGAACATGGTGTGAACGCCTTTGATCAACGGACCTCCAAAAGAAACGAGGCGCATGCGCGCCTCGTTTGTGTGCTTAGCTGGCTGAGGGCTGGGCGCTCTGCTGGCGCATCATGCGGTGGTAATCCCGCCAGCTAATCAGCTTGCGTGTTTTTTCATCCCATAAATGCAGGAAGATTGTTTTGAAACTGGTGCCCAATGTGATCGTTTGAACTTTCTGGAAGATCGGGTTCTCTTTGTGGGCCCGCTCCAGGTTGTAGTTTGGGATCTTGGGGCTGAGATGGTGCACGTGGTGAAAACCGATGTTGCCGCTGAACCACTGCAGCACTTTGGGCAGCTTAAAGTATGAAGAGCCTTGCAGGGCAGCGTCGGCGTAATTCCATTCGTTGTGCCAACGCCAGTATGTATCCTCGAATTGGTGCTGTACATAGAAGAGATAAACACCAATCACTGAGGAAAAGACGGTCAATGGGAGCCAGAGCATAAGGGTTTGGGCGAAACCGATATATTTGCCCAGGATGAGGAATATGATCAGTAAGGCCGCATTCGTGCCATACACACTTTCCCGCTCACGATGCTCGCCTTTTTCCAGCTGCAATGGCAGGCGGTGCATGATGGCGAATACGAGAGCGGGGCCAATGATGAACATCACAATGGGATTGCGATAAAAGCGATAGTAAAGTTTTCTTTTCCAATCCAGCGCCTCGTATTCTTCCACGGTGAGCGTGTCGATATCGCCGAAACCGCGGAAGTCGAGGTCGCCTGAGCCGGCGTGGTGCTTGGCGTGCATTTTGCGCCAGTGATAATACGGCGTCAGCGTTATGACGCCGAGTAGATTGCCGACGAAATTGTTCAGTTTGGTGGATTTGAAGAAGGAGTTGTGCCCGCAATCGTGCTGGATGATGAAAATGCGCATGAGGAACAGGGCGTTCAGGAAAGCCAGTGGCAGGGTAAGTAGATAGGAAATGCGCAGGCTGTAGACCATCAACACCCAAATGGTGAAGAAAGGTAGAAGGCTATTGATCATCTGCCATGTGCTTTTCCACCCGCTTGGGATCGTGTAGGGTTTGACAATGTTCACCCATTCGGGTGGATTCTTTGCGCTATTTGTATTTTGCTGCATTCGAGGGGGCTCCTTTGTACTGAAAAACTTTGGCTATTTTACCTGTAAACCTTGCCCTGCGCCGCGATCTCACTAAACTGTTATTTGTTTGGAGTGATAGCGTTTTGGCGCCGGTAATAATCGGAAAGGTAAAATCCTCCAAATCAGCATGAACAAAATTCGTCCCGTCAAGCAAGTCATTCAACCGCAATACGTCGTTGAGGGCGCGGATGTGCTATTACAAAGATCTTTCGGGCCGCGGCGTGAAAACCTGTTCGACCCATTCCTTCTCTTCGATCACTTTGCATTCAACGATCCCATCGAAGGGCCGATCGTCGGCTTTCCCCAGCACCCGCACCGCGGTATTGAAACCGTTACTTACATGCTGGAGGGCAACGTGCGCCATCGCGACAGCCTGGGCAATATGGGCTTGATCGGCCCCGGCGACCTGCAGTGGATGACCAGCGGGCGGGGCATTCTGCACGAAGAGCTGCCCAAGCGCGGGCCCAGCGGACGGGTGAACGGTTTCCAGCTCTGGGTAAACCTACCCGCCGCACAAAAAATGGACGCGCCCCGCTATCAGGACGTGGCGGCTACGGATGTGCCCATCATTGAAAAAGACGGCGTCACGGTACGATTGGTGGCCGGAGAGTACGAAGGAGTGAAGGGTCCGGTGACCGAGATCGCGATTAAGCCGCTGTACATGGACGTGTCGCTTGAGCCTGGCGCCAACTTCGAGCTGCCGGTTCCGGCCGAGCACGCGGTTTACGCGTATGCCTTCGAAGGCAGCGGCGAGTTCGGCGGGGAGGCTGTCGAAGCCGTAAAGATGATCATTTTCGGCAGCGGCGACTCTGTCCAAGTGAAGACCGATGACGGGGTGCGCTTCCTCCTCGTGGCCGGCAAGCCGATCCGTGAGCCCATCGTCCCTTACGGACCGTTCGTGATGAACACCGAGGCCGAGATCCGCCAAGTATTTGAGGACATCAAAAGCGGCACCTTTGCGCAACCCTGGTAAGCGCAACTAATCCCCCAAAAAACTGTTAACTTATCAAGCGGTAGAACTGCCGCTCTTGTTCAACGAAAGCGAAAGGAGATCTCATGGCTTTCACAAAGAACATCGGATTTCTGTTGTTGGGTATCTGGCTCGTCCTTACCGGTCTAGGCGCGTTCGTCAGCCTCGGAGAGATTGGTACTATCATGAGCATCCTGGCTCTTGTGGCAGGCGTGTTCATTATTCTGGGGCGGTGAAAGTTAAGGTTCTTGTTCGGAAAACCGCCCGGTGTTGAGCCGGGCGGTTTTGTTTTACGCGTGAGCCTTGGCGCCTAACGCGAACCAGCCAAATCCGTAAACGATTGACATGAGCGTATTACCACCTGGCGCAGCCCAGGAGAGCAAATAGACGAACCCCATGGCAAGCGGCAGCCAGAAGAAGGGGCCGAATAGGCGTGCGCGGATGTTGGCTATGCCGACGGCGAGGAGCGCAAGTGTAATCACCAGCAGGCCGAGGGCGGCGATCCCAGCGGCATTCGGCGCGCCGAGAGCGGTGAGCGCCACTCCAAGGATGTAGAGGACCATGCCGGCCATCAGCACAGCGAACGAGAGGCGCAGGGCAGGCTGTTCGGCGCGCTGGCTCAAGCCGAACGTGCCGATCAGCATGGCGAACGTGCCGAGCGCAGGCAGTGCAACGGCTAACGCCGGATCGACGGTGGAACTGAAAAACAGCAACCAGAGGTGGGCGCTAATCCAGATGGCGGCGCCTGTGTAGATTGCGAGTTTCATTTGTCTAGATCTCCTTAGATTTGAACACCGTCGTTCGCCGAAGGTTGTTCACAAGTTTGTCAAGCACAGGTGTAATTATCATGACCTCGAGGCAAGGGGTTTCATACCGTTACAACTTTGCCCTCCCGTGGTCTGGATTTCAGGATTCATGATCCCTCTCCTTATTATAAAGTTCGCGATGGACGGCGAAGCCACCCTTGGTTAGGAAGTTGATTAGTGGGTTGGGGTGTGCCATGATGTGTAATATGTAATTTTTGGGGTGCCCTATCGCCTTGGCAAAAAATTACACATTGTCTGCCCACGTTGAGTGCATTGGCTGACCTCCGCGTGTGGATTTCATTTTTATTTGCCCTCCTTATTGTCAAGTTGTTAGTAGTAGTAGCCTGGTGTGGTCGATACAACCTCACGGCTTTGCCTTTGGCTAAGCCCCAGGCCAAACTTGACAAGCTGTTGTGACAGCGCGCGGAGCCTATTAATGACATGGTTTTGGAAAATGTGGGTGAAATTGGTGGTTTTGTAAAGCTATTCGTGTGATTTAGAATTAGGTCGCTGCAATAGTTTCACTTCTTATTTTATTTGGGGTCTCCGACCCCAGATCCTCACGCCCAACCCTTGCACAGCAAAGGTTAGGCTCAGGACAGGCTCCCGCCGGGGGAGTTGCAGTTCCCCACGCCATCCCCTTGGCTTCGCAAGGGTTTGGCTCGGGACAAGCCCCCGGACCCGCACGCATGGGTTGAAATCAAATAAGGGGTGGAACGTGCTTTCGCCAGGTGTTTGTATTGAAAAAAGATCGGGTCGGAAGCGTGATGGTCTCACTGCAACTACTCATGTTTTGGCGCATTTCTCCCACAGGTGAAAAATGAATCTGCTCTTAGATATTTCCTCTTGTTTAAGCAATTCGTTAGTGGAGTCTAAGCCCATCATAAACATTCGGCTGAATTTGTAATGGCGAGTTGGCCCCGTCGTTCCTGCCTGCGCGTGGTTAGCCGCCACGCAAAATCCGTATGAAAGGAGTACGACAATGGCTAAGAAGATTTTTGGGGCAAGTGTGATCACGATCCTAACGCTAGCGTTAGCTATTCCAGCGCTGGCTGCCGTGGACGTGAGCGCGGAAGGCGAAGTGACGGCCATCGACCTGGTGGCTGGCAATTTCGACATCCAAGCGGGACTCGACGCGTATAACGTGATCCAGCCCGTGGGCTTTGACCTCAACACGTTAACCGTTGGGGACAATGTGTTGGTGGAAGGCTCGCTGGAAGCTGGGGTGATCACGGCCACGTCGGTCGAGATCCTGCCAGATGAAGTCGAAGTGACGGTGCAAGGGGAAGTCACAGTTATCGATGAAGCTGCTGGCAACCTGCAGATCCTGAGCACGGAAGGCGAAACTTTCACGGTGATCCCACCGGAAGGTTTTGACCTGACGCCTCTGGCTGTGGGCAATATGGTGGAAGTGCACGGCTTCTTATTGGACACCACGATAACCGCCGACAGCATCGAAATCCTGCCTGAGGCTGTTGAAGTCGAAGAGCACGGTTTCGTGACCGCCATCGGCGAAGCCGACTTCGAGCTCGAGAACCTGGAAGGTGAGACCCTCACGGTGATCCCGCCTGAAGGTTTTGATCTCGCCAGCCTGGCGGTTGGCAACTTTGTCTTTGTGCACGGGTTCCAGACAGAGAGCACGATCACGGCCGACGAAGTCCTGATCTTGGAAGCAATCTCCGTCACGGGCGAAGTGAGCGCCATCGCTGAAAACAGCTTTACGCTGGAAGTCAACGATACGTTCACGGTGATCCCGATCGGCGAGTTCGACCTGACCTCGCTTGAGGTCGGCGACAACGTGACCGTGGAAGGTTTCGTGCATGGCGAGGTGATCTACGCAACTAACATCGAAATCCTCCCTGAAAAGGGAGAGGCGCCTCCGAATGAGGGCTTCTTCTGCACGAACCCGGATGCGCGCCATCCTGCGCTGAACGCGCTGGCGATGGCCTACGGCGCTGAGTACGGCCAATTGCTGAACTACTTCTGCATCGGCCACTACGGCGTGGGTGAGATCATGCTCGCGCTGCAGACAGCGGCCCGCGTGAATAACGGCATGGACGCCGGTGACATCCTGGTTCTGAAAGCTGAGCTGGGAGGCTGGGGCAAGGTGTGGATGGAGTTGGGTTTGAAGGGGAAGAATTAAGGGTGGAATAAAGAAGCTTTGTCAATTTGAAAAAACAGGGCCTCATCACTGAGGCCCTGTTTTCTTTCTGTCAGCCTACTTTTTTGGATTAGTTTTGATGACTGAAGAAGGTTTCTTTATTTACTTTTTCTGGGTTCTCCGACCCCAGGGCCTCACGAAGGTTGAGTCAAGAATGTTATTGGCCAAGCGTTTCGCTTGCTAAGAGGACTCCTTATCTCATTTTCTTTTGGGGTCTCCGACCCAAACCCCGCTGGGGGAAAGTGCTTTTCCCCCAGACCCCTCGCATGGGTTGAACTCAAATGGGACTTAGATTTGCTCTCTGGTGATTGTTCACCGCGAAAGTAGATCGGATTTAGAAGGGTGTTAGTCTCACTGCAAATGCTCAAGTTTTGACCGCTGCTTTGGCGGGATTTGTCAGGCGCGCAACAATGTGGGCAAGAATTTCGTTCTAGGGGAGAAACAGTTTCAGCCGAGTGGTCTGAGAGACCAGCTTCTCCTCTTAGAGAGCCGCCGCGCAGTGGGCGCGGCGGATGTGATTAATATGGGCTGGATTATGATTTGCTTCCGCGGAGGTGAAGATGAACGAGCTGAAGACGAAAGCGACAGGTGCCGACGTGCAAGGGTTTTTGAAGATGGTGGAACCCGAAGAGCGCAGAAAAGACTGCCTGAAGATATTGAAGATCATGAAGGAAGAAACGGGCGAGAAGCCCAGGATGTGGGGCGACAGCATCGTGGGGTTCGGCAGCTATCACTACAAAGGGAAAAGCGGGCGCGAAGGGGACTGGTTCCTGACGGGTTTCGCGCCGCGCAAGCAGGCACTCACGCTGTATATCATGGCGGGTTT
Source organism: Anaerolineales bacterium (assembly GCA_050695915.1). Lineage (GTDB taxonomy): Bacteria > Chloroflexota > Anaerolineae > Anaerolineales > UBA11579 > JAMCZK01. The sequence continues at coordinate 1,036 of JBOGUK010000041.1, read as the reverse complement.
CGACGGCTACGGAGAACTGATGAGGGGGCTGGGTAAATACACTACCGGCAAGGGCTGTCTCTATGTCAAGAAACTCAGTGATGTGAATGAAGCCAAGCTGCGCAAGCTGATCAAACGATCGGCGAAGTATATGGCGGAGCAGAGTGGGGCGACCAACAAATAGAGCTTCCCTCTGGCGCTAAGAGACAGCAGACAGCGCCATCAGAACTTCAAGTGAGAATCGTCTGTAAAATTTGTTGAAATCCAGGTAAAGAATGAAAGAAAGTATTGCAGAGATTAATGCGAACGGGGCATAGCCAAGAGGTTGGAAAAAAAGGTTAATCCAAAATAACAAGATCGTGATTAACGTGAGTGTCCGAAGAAAGCCGTAGAGCGCAACATAATTCTGCATTTTTTGTACGTGATTTGGCGCATGTTCTACGACGTAATGATATGCGAACCGAAAGAAGTCAACACCTCCTGCTTTCACTTCTCTTTTACGCCGCTTTCCCTTCCCGCGGGATAGTTTTTCTACCAGGTTCGACACCTTGTGTTGAAGGATTGCTCTCAAGGCCGGATCAAGCGACTTTGCATGTATTTCATGAAGTCTCAGAAAATTTCCAAGTATTATGTCAAGGAACGTGATAGGCAACAGAAAAAGAGCGATAATTGTCCGCAAAAATACTCGCGTTGGTTTTGGTTCCTGGACATCATAGTATTCTGGATAGCCAAGCCCAAGTAAGTACTTTGATGGAAATCCCAGCTTCCACAAAGAGTATTTTTCAATCGTGATTGAAGAAACAAAACTCAAAATATGCCCGATGGTGTAGGCCCCCAAGGTGAATGGTAAATAGAACTCAATTCTTTCAAAATCAAAATAGGTTGACAGAATTGAGCGGAATGATTTCGTGGGGTCTGCGAGAGATGCGACGAAAATGAGGCTGTAGGTAAATATTGCCCCAGGAACAAAATAACCTAGAAAGTCATAAAGAGAGAAAGGATTTTGTTTGATTTCCACTTACGGGTCAACAATTGTAAATGATTCCAGCATCACGAC